>CALUSJ010000142.1 GCA_944323405.1 Candidatus Gastranaerophilales bacterium | reverse complement strand
ATTCACTAGTCACTAGTCACTAATCACTAGTCACCTAAACTCTAATATTTTTGTATTTTAGATTAAACTGTAATAGTTATTAATCAGCTGGATTGCTTCGTCCTAATCGTCCTCGCAATGACACCACACTGCTTGACCTAAACCCTAAAATGCTCCCTTCACGCTTCACCCTTCACCCTTCACCTACTCACTATTCACTAGTCACCTAAACTCTAATATTTCTATATTTTAGATTAAAATGTAATAGTTAATAATCAGCTGGATTGCTTCGTCCTAACCGTCCTCGCAATGACACCACTTTGTTTGCTTATTAACTTATTTACTTATTCACCTATTCACTATTCACTATTCACTAGTCACTAGTCACTAATCACTAATCACCCTCAACCCCTAAAATGCTCACTTCACCCTTCACCCTTCACCTACTCACTATTCACTAGTCACTAGTCACTAATCACTACTCATACTCACCAATCCCTAACCGCCACATCCGAATGCACAATCCTAAACAGCAGCCCTATAAACTTCTCAACCTCTGCTTGAGAAACGTTTTCACCGTCATAAGAAACATAATACAAATCCATTGGCAAACCGCCATATTTATTCGGATAAACATAATCTATATCAAGCTTTTTTGCGCCGTGGCTCTCATAAAATTTTATACGCCTTAGTGTATTCAAAACATCTGGATTAGGCTTTTCAACTTCTAAAAAACAGCCTTTCTTTGTCTCAAAACTTTGTTTCAAGCACTCCAATATTTTCCCGCCATATCCTTTAGACTGAAAATCTTTATAGACAGCAACATAATCAACCAGAATAAAATCCTCGGATTCAAACAACAAAACATATCCGACAGGTTCGTTATCTATTACCAAATACGCTTTATAGTTTTTGCCGAGCAGATTTTCAAGATGTTCACAGGACTTAAGCTCCTCTTTTGGGAACTGTTTAAGCATATCATTATAAATAGTTTTTATATCTTTTGTTTCAATAAATTTCATCAATTCACAAGTGCAGCATCATCCTGAAAAATATCTATAAAACCGAGCTTATTGGTATCAAAAACCCCTTTATCAGTAATTTTAAGCTCTGGTATAACGGGCAGAGATAGAAATCCCATGGTCATAAACGGGTCTTTCAGCCCACATCCGAGAGAATGCGCAGCACTATTGAGTTCACGGCACTTTGTTATTACAAACTCAAACTCTTTATCAGACATCAATCCTGCAATAGGCAGCGGGAGCTCTGAAATAACTTGCCCGTCTTTAACTACGACCTTTCCGCCCTGGCATTTAATCAATTCTACTGCTGCTGTATACATATCAGAATCATTGGTGCCTATAACTATCATATTATGTGAATCGTGAGCTACGGTAGAAGCTATGGCTCCGCTCTTTAGACTAAATCCTTTAACAAAACCCTTTCCAATATTCCCAGTTGCACGGTGCCTTTCTATTACGCAGATTTTTAAAGTATCGTTTTCTATATTACTAACTGCGTTTCCATCCTGAATCTTAACCTCGGAAATAACAGATTTTGTTATCAACTGATTAGGAATAACTTCAAGCGCTCTTACTTTTGAAGAGTTTGATTTTATCACAAAATCATCTTGCGTAATCCAGCGTACGTTAACAGAGTTTCTTGTTTCGATATAGGTTTTATTTGGAATCTCGGATACAATTTTCCCGTTTTCTACGGCAATTTTTCCGTTTTTGATAACTATATCAGGCTGGAACCTTTCTAAATCAGGCAAAATAAGCATATCAGCTTTATAACCTGGAGCAATGGCACCAAGATTTTTGAGCCCAAAATATTCCGCTGTATTAAGACTTGCGATTTGAACAGCCTTAATCGGGTTAACACCGGCAGCCACGACACGTCTCACCATACCGTTTATGTGCTCTTTCAAATCCTCAGGGTGCCTGTCATCAGTTACAAACATACATTTTCTCGTGTTGCATTCCTTCAGTACAGGAATAAGTGCATCCAAATCCCTTGCAGCTGTTCCTTCTCGAATCATTATATACATTCCGAGCCGCATTTTTTCAACAGCTTCTTCTGGCGTGGTGCATTCGTGGTCTGATTTTACACCACTTGCTATATAAGCGCACAAATCCTTATTACTCAAATAAGGAGCGTGTCCATCTATGCATTTGTTATAAGATTTGGCGAGCTCAAGCTTTGACATAACCGTCTTATCCTGATTCAATACTCCCGGAAAGTTCATCATTTCAGCAAGCCCAAGAACCCAAGGCTTGTCTATCAAAAGCGACAAATCATAACTGGTGAGGTCAAACCCGGAAGTTTCAAACGGAGTTGCGGGAACACAGGATGGAAGCATTGTATATACATCTATGGGCAAGTCTTTCACAACAGCATTCATAAAGCTTATCCCGTGCAAACCTAATACATTAGAGATTTCGTGAGGGTCGATTACAACAGTTGTAGTACCAGCCGGAAGCACTATTTTGGCAAACTCATCAGGAAGCATCATAGTGCTTTCTAAATGAACATGGCCGTCTATAAACGAAGGGCAAACGTATGCGCCGGAAGCATTAATCTCTTTTTCACCCATATAATCCTTCCCAACACCGGCAATCAGCCCGTTTTTGATTGCAATATCTGCCTCGTAAATCTCTTCGGACAAAACATTCACAATACGGGCATTTTTTATTACCAAATCCGCTTTTTCTAACCCTCTTGCTGTATTAATTATATCTGGCATATCAAATCCT
This sequence comes from Candidatus Gastranaerophilales bacterium, assembly GCA_944323405.1. Lineage (GTDB taxonomy): Bacteria > Cyanobacteriota > Vampirovibrionia > Gastranaerophilales > Gastranaerophilaceae > CAG-196. The sequence goes on along the minus strand of CALUSJ010000142.1, from coordinate 2,685 downwards.
TATACTCAAGAAACTTGGATAAATCCTCTGTTTTCAAAACCTCATCTATCTTATCTTTAAACTTCTCTACACCATCTGTTTTCATTAAATCAGGCAGCTTTATATCAGTGTTATTTTTAGCTTCTACAAAACCCTTGTTAATAATAAGAAACTCTTTATACATCTCTAAAATCTTTAGATTAGTCTTGTCCGGCTCATAGTTTTCACCAAGAAAATACTTTATATCCTTAGGAAATAGCTCCCAAAACTTAATCATAAACTGGGTTTCAGCAATATTAGCATTCTCATCATACTCTTGATTAAGGCAATAATTGTTCAGAATCGGCTGCTTAGGCCTCGTTCCGATATAAGCTGCCCACATAAGACAGCCGATATAAAACCCTAAATTGTTATTGAAAAGCTCAATAAACTTTTTGTAATACTGGCGAAACTTCATTTTGCGCTGCGATAGATTCTTAAACCTGTTTATATCCGCATAAAGATATTCTACAGTGCCACTGAATGCTAATATAAAAGGCCCAAACCCAGGATCGAACTCTAAACCCTTTGTCATATACCTCCTTGTTTTATAAAATTCTAGCATAAAAAAAGCGTATATTACAAATCCAAAAAAACGATGACATTTTTTATAAAGTTGTTATAATAACTTTATGAGAGTTATAAGACAAATTTGTAAATCGGTTTTACTAATATTCTTATCGATAGGTACGGTTATGGCTTCTGATATAGTTTTGAGTACAGGAGTTTCAATCAACGAAATCCCTAAGTCGTTCTTCGGAAGCTGGCGTGTGAAAGCAACACTAGCAGATACAAACAGCTATGGTACGTTTAAACCTGCAAGTACTGATATGTGGAATCTATCAAGAACAGGAGATAAAATTACTCTATCAAATCCGTTTAGCGGAGCGAACGCCGAAATCTCGGTTAAAACAGTGGAAGGAAACCTGATAGTGTTTTCAAAACGAGCACCATATGATAACAAAATCCTTATTGATACAGTAACATTAAGACTTGATAAAACGACATTTTCAGGGGTGAATGATTTAACTCTGGAATCGTATTCGCTTGTAGATAATCACTTGATGAAAACAGAACACGCAAAATATATAATAAAAGGCGAAAAAATCTCCGGGGAAAGTGTTTTGGGGAATTAGTGAGTAATAGTAGGTCAGGCATTGCCTGACAAAAACTAAAGGGTTTAAGAAGTGACTAGTGAATAGTGACTAGTGACTAGTGACTAGTGACTAGTGAATAGTGAATAGGTGATTAAGAGTGAAGCGTGAAGCGTGAGGGGTGAAGGGTGAAGGGTGAAGGGAGCATTTTAGGGTTTAGGTCAAGTAGTAGGTCAGGCATTGCCTGACAAAAACTAAAGGGTTTAAGAAGTGACTAGTGAATAGTGAATAGGTGATTAAGAGTGAAGGGTGAAGGGTGAAGCGTGAAGGGAGCATTTTAGGGGTTAGGTCAAGCAATACCTGACTTCCTGTCATTGCGAGGACGATTAGGACGAAGCAATCCAGCTGATTATTAACTATTACATTTTTATCTAAAATACAGTAATACAAATCCTGCTAATCGGGATTATTCAATTCGATTAATTCAAGTTTTGATTTTCTGTTGCCGCCTTTAATTGTTTCTCGCGAGCTATTGCATGAATAAATAATATCAAAATGTAATAGTTAATAGAAGGCTGGATTGCTTCGTCCTAATCGTCCTCGCAATGACAGGAAGTCAGGTAGCGCTTGCTCTACAGCCTTACCAGGGTTGAGGAGTTTAGAGGTTTAGAAGTTGAGAAGAAGTTAAAGAATATTCTTATTTTGAACCTTGTTTGCTTATTAACTTATTCACTTATTCCGCTCTCTTCACCCTTCACGCTTCACCTATTCACTACTCACCTATTCCCTATTCACTGAATCATTCTAACCCCCTGCCTTATCACTCAATAACTTATTATTATATATATAATAATAAATAATATATTTAATAATAATAATAAGTTCGCATTATTTGTTCAAAACTATCTGAAACCCTTTAAAATCCTGGGGTTTTATTGTAGAAAACTATGTAGAAAACATGTAGAAAACTTTTGAGTTTTGAACATTTTTTTTCAATTTATATTTTCCATCAAAAGTTCTGTAGAAAACTCTTCAGTTATTGACATTTTTTTCTACATTTTTTTTCAACTTTTCTACATTTTTTCAAAAGTTTTCTACAGTAGGTCAGGGAGTGCCCGACAAAAACTAAAGGGTTGAGGGGTTTAGAATGATTAGTGACTAGTGAATAGTGAATAGGTGAAGGGTGAAGCGTGAAGGGTGAAGGGAGCATTTTAGGCTGTAGACAAAAACTAAAGGGTTAAAGAAGTAAATAGGTGAATAAGTTAATAAGCAAACAAGGTTCAAAATAAGAATATTCTTTAACTTCTTCTCAACTCCTAAACCTCTAAACTCCTCAACCCTGCTAAGGCTGTAGATCAAGCATTCCCTGACTTCCTGTCATTGCTTCGTCCTAATCGTCCTCGCAATGACATGTGACTCCTTGACCTAACCCCTAAAATGCTCCCTTTGTAAATTAACACAAGGTTTGAGAAAAATTAACAGTGACTTTGAGAAATATAATATGAACTTTTGTAAAAAAAAAGACAATTCTTAAAAAGTTTTTGTCTTAATATACATGTATAGTTATGTAAGG
>CALUSJ010000141.1 GCA_944323405.1 Candidatus Gastranaerophilales bacterium | reverse complement strand
AGCATTTTCTAAAAGTATTTGTGAATTTAGGTTCTGAACATCTCTGTTGCCATTGAATACAAGCTTTACAGGATAAACTATTGAATATTTATTTAAGCTTTTAATATCTCTTGAATTTATAAATCCGTCCATACTAACATTAAACGTTTGATTTTTGGTATTATAATCCATTATATCGGCTTTTGCCGTTAGTTTAGAGTTCGCCATAAAGATATTTGTACTTGGCACTCTAATAGAGTCCCTGTCAATGTTAACTTTAAGAAGCGGAACTTTTATCTGTTCTGTCTGAGGGGTTTGCAAGATTATATTATTTACGTATGCAGTATTATCTTTGTTAGTATCTATTTTAAGCGATGTAAAACTTAGGCTGCCTTTTTCGTTTTGAGCTTTAAAATTATCTATTTGCAGATTTTCTGTATGCGAAATACTGTTTCCTGTTCCGCTTATATTTGCAACAAGAGACACAATGCCGTTTTTAACTCCAAAAGAGCCCGGGAAAAGATGTTTGAGTTCAACTTTGTTCATTAACAATTCTATGTCGATATTTTTATCAATCTTTCCTTTTGCCATAATCGGCGCATTATTAACATAGCCTACAGCATCAGTTATATTTATAACATTATTGGAAAAGTCAATATTTGAACTTATTTTATTAATACTAACTCCACTTGCTTCTATAGCTGCATCAGATATTTTTAAATACCCCCCGGATTTTATCTTATTAAAATCTCCTTTCAAGCTAAAATCAGCTTCCAAAGTCCCTGTTATGGAATTTATGATCTTTAGCCCAGAGTAGTCTGCAAGAAGTTTTATCTTGCCATATAAATCTTTAAGTTCAATCTTATCGGTTTTGACCTTCAAATCCAAACCGGGCTTCTGTGAATTATTTATGATACCGTCTATGTATACTTTTTTATCATTTGTAGCATAGATATTAGACAGCACACCTGTTTTATCACCTAAAAATGTTAAGTATATAAAACTTTTAGGGCATTTTTTTGAAGGATCAAGAACTGATATATTATCAATATTAATCAGTCCAGAGATTTGCGGAGTATCGTTTAGGTTTTTATAAATTTTTAAATCGGCTATTACATCTGATGAAAAGTCTAAGGCTTCCATCTGATTGATAAAGTCGGTAAAATCAAAAGGTCGTGTATTCTCCGGTAGATCTATGTTAGGAAGTACGGACAAGTCATAAGATATAAACTTTTTATCATTAATAAGGAACTCTCCAATTGAAGAAAATTTAAAATTATTATAATTTACAAGTTTTGTTAACTCAATTATAGGGCCTGCGACTTTATATTTTTTGTCTGATTTTTTGTCATAATAGGTTATACTGTAATTTTTGAAAGTCACGTCTGGAGTTTCATCAAAGTCTTTGCTCCTAAGTTTTGTAATAAAATCAGGCAGGTATTTATCATTAGAACTAAGTTTTACAATAAACTTATCAGCATAGATTTTTTTTACAACAGTATCATTTTTAACCAGCGAGGACCAGGGTATAAAGAATTTAACGTTATCAAACTGACCAAATTTTTGTCCGTCCTCATACATCATGTGCATAACCGGTGCTTTAACTTTTAACGATGGCCCTAATCTCAAAATTAATTTTTCTATATGAATATTTATTCCTAAATCCTTTGTAACTTGACGCTCAATTGTCGGAATAAAATGGGACGCATCTATCGGTATAAAACATATTGATATACAAAAAGCCAATATAATAAAAGCTGCAATTATATAATTTCGATATTTTTTCATACTTAAATAACTTCTCCGCTGTCTTTATCAAAGAAATACATGTTTTCAACAGAAATTCTCAATTCAATTTTATCACCAATAGGATAATCAAGCGGAAGTTTTGCGCAACATTTATTTCCGTTCAAGTAAAAATATGCAATTCTATCTCCGCCCGTCATCTCTACGATTTCAGGATTTACAATAATTTCTGTATTTCCGCAAATCATTTTTTCGGCTCTTATTCCTGCCGTAACTTCTTTTCGTCCTCCTAAATCTCTATTGCAATTAAATCCGGCACCATTTATTTCAAAATAATTATTTTCAAGTTTTATGTCAATAAAGTTCATTTGTCCGATAAACCCTGCGACAAACTTGTTTTTAGGGCTGTTATATATTACCTCCGGTGTATCCACCTGCTGAATTTTTCCCTTGTCAAGAACAACTATTCTATCTCCCATTGTAAGCGCTTCTGTCTGGTCATGGGTGACATACACAAATGTTGTCTGCAGCTTTTGGTGCAGTTTTTTTATTTCAGAGCGCATTTGTACCCTCAAGTTAGCATCCAGATTTGATAATGGCTCATCCATCAAAAAAACTTTAGGGTTTCTTACAATCGCACGCCCGAGAGCTACTCGCTGCCGCTGCCCCCCTGAGAGCTGCTTGGGTTTTCTATCTAAAAGCTCATCAAGGTTAAGAGATTTTGCAACATCTCGAACCTTTTTATCGATTTCATCTTTAGGGTATTTACGCATTTTAAGACCGAAGGCGATGTTTTCATATACACTCATGTGCGGATACAGAGCATAGCTCTGGAATACGAATGCAATATCTCTGTCTTTCGGATGTATATTATTTACTACACTGTTATCAATAAGGATTTCTCCTGATGTAATATCTTCAAGTCCTGAAATAAGTCTTAATATAGTTGACTTTCCGCAGCCGGAGGAGCCTACCAGAACAATAAATTCTTTATCTTTTATTTCCAAATTTATATTATCAATAATATTCTTTTTGCCATCATAACTCTTAACAAGGTTTTTTAATATTACGCTGCTCATCTAAACCTCTTCATACTCCTAACTTATACAATATTAGACGGAATTAGTATATTAAAACTGGTGTTTTTAAGAATTTGTGATTCTACCCAGATAGCTCCGTTTAAAGATTGTACAAGGTTTTTGACGCTTGCAAGAACAATAGCTCTTAATACATTTTTTCTGTTTGTAGAATCTACAATTTTGTATGGATCAAACATGCATTCTAAATCATGTTCTGAAAGCAGAAGCGCATTACTTGAAAGTGTAATCATAGTATATACGCTTTGAGGCAGATTTTTTGAATTTATAAATTCTTCATCTGGAGTAGATAGTGTGATTGTAATATCTCCCAAATCTACAGATTTAAGAATTACTTCCAGAATATCCTGCAGAATATTTTTAATAATTTCTTCATCTGATGAAATTGTTTTCTTCAAATTAGCTTCCTGCTGAATATTTATTTTGACGTCTTTTCCTTTGTATAGCTGTTCATTAAATCTCACAACCGAGTTAACAAGACCTAAAATGTCAAATGTTTTGTACTCAGGAACTTTGAGAGCCGATTCGGTTTGAGAGAGTTCAAGAAGCTTACCGACAAAGTACATTAATTCAGACGAATTTTTATTAATAATTCTGATATACTTTTCCTGTTGTTCTGTCATGTTGCCGCCAAGACCATCTGCCATGGCTTGAGAGAATCCAACAATTGACTGAATAGGCGCCTTTAAGTCATTAGTCAGCTTTAGAAGAAAATTATTTTTTTCACGATTGATAACTTCTTGAGCTTCATCCTGTCCTATTTTTGGTATCGGTTGAGCTGCGTCTCTAAAATCTAAAACATAGCCTTCTTCGATTTCTTTCACTGTCATATCAAAGTAGATCTCTTTGCCCGTAAACTTTGTTATAACGGGTTTGTGCATTATGACAGAGTTTGTTATTAATGTCATTGGATTTTCTATAAAATCAGAAATATTAGATGTAAGCAGGTGCATTTTGGATGTTTCAAAAA
>CALUSJ010000140.1 GCA_944323405.1 Candidatus Gastranaerophilales bacterium | reverse complement strand
TTACGGAACCTGCTAATGATTGGATTGCAGGCGGTGTTCCATTAACAATGATGATGAATATGGAAAAACGCCACGGCGAAATGAAACCTGTTATCAAGAAAGCTCTTGTTGAGCTTGACGGCCCTGTATTCAAAAAACTTGAGAAAAACAGAGAAGACTGGGCTTTGAATGACAGATACTTATTCCCAGGTGCTATTCAGTACTTCGGGCCATCTTCAGTCTGTGATATTACAACTGTAACATTACAGCTCGAAAGCGAAGCTAAATTAGCCAGAGTTTAGACTCTAAGTTAACAAGGCAGCTAAAATAGTTAAAATGGGTTGGATAATAATATCCAACCCATTTTATTAGTTTAATAATAAGTTATACAATTAAATACTAGCCAGTAAACCTATTGATTTTTTTTGTTTACTAAATCTTCTATTTCAAACTCATCATTCCAAATTATCTCACCTGCCGGCTCTATGTTGTGATATTTGTATACGTTTTCTATATATTGCGGATGAAACATTTTCTTCTTACCTAAAATACGCACTATTTCAGGAATCAACTTTGTACTGCCGGCAATAGTTCCGTCTTCCGATATAGCCTTGTTACCGTCATAATATATTTTGGAATCAGCAAAAGTTGTTTCTTTTATATCGCTATAAGTTATAGGAAGCGCATCGCTTATCAGAATAACTTTGTCTAAAGGTTTTGATTTAAAGAACAATTTTAGCGCATCATCGCTTACGTGAACACCGTCTGCAATAATTTCTGCATAGGTATTATCATTAATAAGCGCAGCCAAAGCTGTTGAAACACCTCTATGTGTAACTCCTGACATTGCGTTAAAAGTATGAGTAGCGCAATCGACTTCACCCCAGCCTACGCAGTGCCCTGCTTGAATTTTTATCCCTGAAGATTTCAAGTAACCTATCAAACCTTCATCAAGTTCAGGTGCAAGCGTAACTATTTTTATGAATTCATCTTCTATTTTTTTAAAATTTTCAACAGTTAAAGGTAGAAAATGTTCAGGATTATGAATCCCTTTTTTCAATGGATTGATAAAAACTCCCTCAAGGTGGATTCCGAGTATTTTATTAGTGAAACCAGAAGCTTTTTTAATAACCCCAATCTGCCGCTTCAAATTATCTAAGCTGTCAGTAACAAGAGTTGGGAAAAAACCGCCAATCCCTATTTCACTGAGTTTTTCTGAAAGCCAGACGATATCATCAACTCCAGCCTTGTTAAAATCCACACCGTAAGCCCCGTGAAAATGCTGCTCTATTATAAAAGGTGTTTTCATCTCCCAAAAACCTCCCTCGATAAACTATTTTAACACAAAAAAATACTCCCCACATAGTGTTATTGCTAAAATATTTTGCTTACGCTATTATATTCTATATTGGGATATTGGGGAGAGATAAATGACTGTTATAGAAAAAATTAATGAAATTAATGATATTATTAAAGATGTATTCGATTTTACACAAACAAACGAGATTGTTAAATCTGATTTTGATGAATATTTAGCAACCATCGGTGCGAAAAATATTTCACTCAGTAATATAGAAAAGATTTTTTTACCATATATTTTTGAAAGAAAAATTAATAATAAATCTATCCTTGAAATGTTTAGGGAGGAAAAGGGTTCAAAACCAATAATAGAGAGCATAATAAAAGCACAAGCTTCTGTATTTGAAATCAAAAAGATTCTAAAAAACGGGTTTGAACTGTATAACCTCATAAACGAAAAAACATATAAGGTTTTATCGTTAACAAAAATGACAAACTTTAGAGGCGTTTATGCAGGTCAATACATTGTTGCAAGAATCTTTGAATATGAAGGAGATTTTTATATCGTAGAAATAACAAATGTTCTTTCACATTCTCAAAAACAAGATGCATACCGCTACGCTGTAATGAAATTAATCAATAACCCGCGAATGCTTTATTTTGATAATCCTGAAAAAGAAGAAGAGATTAAATCAACAATAAGCAGTATGTACAAAAAGTTCATAAATAACTTTAATACAGATATCATACTCACAACCAATAAACACGCCGATGATATAATCGGAGCGTTTAATGAAGATGAAGAAATAGATTTGAAAGATAAAGGCTGCGATATAGAAAAATACAAATTCTTCCACGTCAAAGAATTGGATAATAATTATTCAAACTTTTTGGAAAACTCTATGGGCGGGTTTTCTTCTCACAACGAAACCTACGATGTCGCAGTTATTTTTGATGAGAAAAAAGGGTTGTATGCAGTACCTTTCTATAAAACATTCTGCAAAATATTCGAAGACAAAGATTCTGTGGAGAATTCAAAATCTTGCGTCGAATATTTTTTAACAAACGACTCTATACCAAACAGTATCTTGGAAAGAGTTTCAGCAGAGTATCCTAATTTTATGGAAGTAATAAACGAAATAATGAACACAAATTATACGTTCGAAGAACTTGTAAAAACCTATAAAGAAGAATACTTAAATAACAAAATTTATTCATCAGCAACCATCTTATTCTGCTCAAACACTTTTTCGGAAATATTTGATTTCATATCCGAACCAAAACCAGAGAATACATCTACAATACCAGCAGGAAAAGTCGGCCGTAATGAGCCTTGCCCTTGTGGAAGCGGGAAAAAATTCAAGAATTGCTGCGGGAAAATAACAAACGACTAATTTGTTAACTTTGGATATTCTAAAGATGACCTGCCGTCTGCCTAGCGTACAGCCGCCTCCCTAGCCAGCACTAGTGTCCAAGATAAATTAAAAAAACATGTCATTCTGAACAGATTGAAAAACTACGCAAGCGCTTGTTTTTCGAATCTTTCAGGATGACAGTGTTTAATATTTCTTAATAAAAAATGAAAAGCTGCTTGTAAATAAGATTTGTATATGATAAACTCTATTTGTCGGACTGCTAAAGAACGCTTTTATTGAGCAAAAATTAATTTAGTAAGCGACGAGTAGTTGAAACTAAGGGCTGGCCCGGGTTTCGTAGTTATAAGGAAAAAGATATGAACACAGATCCAATAGCAGATATGCTAACAAGAATTAGAAACGCTAATGTTGTTTCACATCCTTCTGTTGAAATGCCTTCTTCTAAGTTGAAAGTAGCTTTAGCTAAGCTTTTGAAATCAGAAGGTTTTATCAATGATTACTCAGAAAGAGCAGAAGGCCATTTTAAATACTTAACAATTGAGTTAAAGTATGATGAAGCAAACAAACCTGTTATTACAAACTTACAAAGAGTTTCTAAGCCAGGTTTGAGAAACTATTGCAAAGCTAAAAACTTACCGCAGGTACTTGGCGGTATGGGTATCGCAATCGTTTCTACAAGCAAAGGGCTTCTAACTGACCGCAAGGCTAGAAAAGAAAACCTCGGTGGTGAAATCCTCTGCTACGTCTGGTAACGGATTTTGCGTAGAGTGAGGGCTTTGCCCGAAACTCGAAAGTGCACGGGAAAGAGAAAATGTAGGTCAGGCACTGCCTGACAATAACTTCTCTCAACCCCTAAACCACTAAACTTATAAACCACATATCGGGTTCAATTGGCAGAAAAGCCCGTAAGCAAAAAAGGAGAAAAAATATGTCAAGAATTGGTAAAAAGCCTATTGAAATTCCATCAGGCGTTGAAGTAAAAATAGATGGAAATGTTATAACAGTTAAGGGTTCTAAAGGAACTGAATCTGTATCATTCAGAGATGAAGTAAAGGTTTCTGTTCAAGATAATCACATTATCGTAGAACCAAATTCTGAAGATAGAAAAACAAACGCTCTTCACGGTTTATACAGAACTTTGATTGCAAACGCTGTTCACGGTGTTTCTCAAGGTTTCGAAAAGAAACTTGAAATCGTCGGTGTAGGTTACCGTGCTAATATGGAAGGAACAAAACTTAATATGGCACTAGGTTACTCTCACCCTGTTATTATTGAACCTCCG
>CALUSJ010000139.1 GCA_944323405.1 Candidatus Gastranaerophilales bacterium | reverse complement strand
TTTCAGAATGACATGATTGTTTAATTTATCTTGGACAGTAGTTCCCTTGGGGCAAAAGTCTTAAATGCTTTAATAAAACAAAGCACAAGATAAAAATACTCTTTAACTTCTTCTAAACTCCTCAACCCCTAAACTTCTAAACCCTTTAGTTTTTGTCAGGCGTTGCCTGACCTACAAAACCCTAAAATGCACCCTTCACTCTTCACCAGTCACACTTCTAAAAACATCGTCCCTAGAAACTGTTATCTGTTCGGACTTATCAAGATTTTTTATCGTAACTTGATTAGTTTTGAGTTCATCTTCGCCTAAGATAAGTGCGTATTTTGCAATCTTTGAAGCTTTTTCGAGCTGTTTAACGAATTTTTTGCCTGTCAAATCAAACTCTGTGCTAATTCCTTTCTCCCGCAATTCCTCGGAAAGCTTTATAGCCTCCAAGCTATCACTTGAGACAACAAAAGCTGTAGTTCTTGTATCATTTTTATTCCCAATAAGAGAAGCAAGCCTTTCCATGCCCATTGCAAAACCTATAGCCGGAGTATCTTCTCCGCCAAGGTTTTTGACAAGGCTGTCATAACGCCCACCGCCGCATACTGCATTCTGCGAGCCCAGATTGTTTGACTTAATCTCAAAGACTGTTCTGTTATAGTAATCCAAACCTCTTACAAGCAGCTTGTTTATTGAATAATTAATTTTTAGCGCATCTAAATATTTTTTTAGTTCATCAAAATGTTCGGCGCATTCTCCGCATATAAAATCAGACTGTATAACCTCTTGAATTTCGGGTTTTGCATAAATTTCCTTGCACTCTTCAACTTTGCAATCCAGAAGCCTCAATGGGTTTTTCTCATATCTTGCCTGGCAGTCTGGGCAAAGCTCTGATAAATAAGGTTTGATTACGGATTTAAGCTTGGTTTTGAATTCTTCTCGGCATTTAGGACATCCCAGAGAATTTAATTCAACACTCAAATCATTTAACCCAAGAGCTTTTAGGTAGTTAACTGCCATTAAAATAACTTCGGCATCTGCGGTTGGCTGTTTTATCCCAAAAACTTCCACGCCAACCTGATGAAATTGTCTTTGCCTTCCTGCCTGCGGCCGTTCGTATCTGAACATCGGCCCTTTATACCAAAGCTTAACAGGGGCTGAAAGTCGGTGCATACCATTTTCAATAAATGCTCTTACTACTCCCGCCGTATTTTCAGGACGAAGTGTCAAAGAGCGTTCGCTCTTTTCAAATGTATACATTTCTTTGTTTACAATATCCGTAGTATCACCGACACCTCTTGCAAACAATTCTGTAGCTTCAAATATGGGAGTGCGAATCTCTTTTGCGCCATATTCGGTAAAAATTTTCCTTGCAGTATCCTCCATAAAATGCCAAACGGGCATTTCAGCAGGCAGTATATCTTTTGTTCCTTTTTGTACTTTTATTATTGCCATAGTTATATATTCCTCTGCTTATAATTGTACTATATGAAGATATTAAGTAAATTAATCTTGTTCTAATTCCTGAATGCCGTGAGCAAACCGCCAGGAAGCGGTAAAATTTCATACTGAAATTCTTCATCTGCATCAATTGCGTCTATAAATGTTTGTACTTTTTCTGCGTGTGATATTATATTGTCCGCTGCAATAAATGCTTTTGGGGTTAGATGCGGTTTAACAAGTTCAAAGTATTTTACATACTCTCGTTTATTAGCATCTATAAAAACAAAATCAAATTTTATATCTTCGCCAAATCTCTCGATTATATCACAAGCAGAACCTTGTATGGGAGTTACAATATCAAAAACCCCGCAAGTTTTGAAGTTTTCTATCGCAACACTCTGTCTTTTTTCGTAGAATTCTATAGTTGTAAGCTTGCCGCCGGTTTCTTTCAATGCCTTTGCAATCCAAAGCCCAGAATAACCGTTAGAAGTCCCGATTTCAAGAACACTTTGTGCATTCAGCATCTTTATAAACATATTTATCATTACCCCCGTTTCACGAGGAATATTCCAAAAATTTTTTTGAGTCTCTTCAAGTCCTTCCATAACACGGGAAGTAACTTCATCCATTATTATTTTCATAAAAATCCTTAATCAAAGAGTTTAACTTTGTCTGTTATAATAATATCTTTTATCGGCACATTCAAAGAATACGTTTTCAAAAGCTTTCCTTTTGATAAATCTATTATAGAATACTTATTATTCTTCAAATCGGTTATTATTGCAAAATTAGAATTTTCTATCCGATGAAATCCCGATGAAAAGCCTTCTGTGGCGAGTTCTATATAATAATCAGTTGTATCATCTTTTGTATTAATTTTTTGAACAACATTATTCTGAGCACCTAATACGTAAAGGATATCATTATACAAAAGCATTGCAATAGGCTTGTTTACTGTTGTAAATTCATTTTTTAGGCCTAAAGTCGCATAATCGATTACTGCTATGCGGCTCTTTGTCCGGCTTGAGATATAAAGCTTATTGTTCACATAAGCCAATGCTGAAACATTAGGGAATTTACCGATATCCTTAAGCTCATATGCATTTTTTAATTCAATTGCCCAAATCTCATTTTTCAGTTTATCAACATAAAACAATTTATCTTCACTTAAAAGCAGATTTTCACAATACCCGTTTACTTTAATCTTTTGTACCAGAGACATTGTATTTATATCGATTACAAATATTGTTGATGCTGTCGGTGAAGTTATATATGCTTTCTGGTTAACCTCATCTATAAGAATCTCTTCAGGATTAGAGGTCAAATTTATCTGTTTAATAAACCTTGAATCAGCAACAGATATTACATCAACAAATGGTCTATCGTATGTAGTGACAAGTAAAAATTTACCGTTCTTAACCGCTTTTACATCAATAGGAATAGATTTTTGCGCAAGAGAATAACTTGGCGAAGCCTTAGCCGGTTCAACAACTTGAATATTTTTAGAATAATTTGTTGTTACAAATAGAATTTTGTTTTTTAATTGAGAAATCAATGTTTGCGGGATTTCAGGCTCGGTATCTGTGAGAAAATTTTCATAAGAATCTTCATTTTCAACTCTTATCATATCCTCTCTTTTGGTATCGATTTTAAGATTCCCAATAATCCCTTTTATGTTTTCAGGAATAATCAAACCGCTCGGCACAAGCATATCCTGAGGTAAAAGTCCTGTCCTTACCTGAAGCGGAGGGTTTGGCATGTGCAAAACTGTCCTGTGGCCTTCGCCATCTGAGAGAACTTTTAAAAGCACAAAATCATTGTTAAATATTATAACATCAGGCTCTTGTTTCAAATCCTGATTAGCCGGATAAGATTCTTTAATCTTTAGAGTTTTTATATCAGAAAATAACGAAGGATATAGGGGAAGATAAATCGTGTTATCAGGAAATATTATTACCCCGTCAAAACGTATATCAGCCTGAGGCACTTTTTCCAGAATATAATCTTTTACCATATCAGGGATTTTGGCGGCAAATACATTTGAACAGCCGATTAATAAAAGCCCCAGTATTATTAAAAACTTCCGCATTATCTCTCCCAAGATTATTTTACTTATAATATTCTATCATAAGAATACTTATTTAAAAACACCCTTTAAGCGTTCTTTAACAGAATCTTTTGATTTTTTTCCTGCCTGAATTTCATAAAGCTTTTGATAAAGGGCTTTTTCTTCATTAGAGATATGTGTAGGGGTTTTTACTCCAACAACTACAACATGCTCTCCTCTTATAGAAGGTTTTGAAATCTCAGGCACGCCGGCGCCTCTTATTTTGACAGCTTCTCCGTTCTGGATTCCGGCAGGAATCGTAATATTCCTTTCTCCATCCAAAGTTTTTATGCTGACAGTATCTCCTAAAACGGCTTGTGCTGGCGATATATCAAGCTTTGTATAGACATTCATCCCATCACGCTTGTAATAAAGAGAAGGCTTAACGTGTATTACTATATACAAATCCCCCGCAATACCTCCGTTAATACCAGCATCTCCTTCGTGTGACAATCTCATTTTTGAGCCGTTATCAACACCCGCCGGAATTTTCACATCTAACTTTTTCTCTACCGTTTTGCGCCCTTCTCCATGGCAGTCAGGGCAGGGATCTGAAATCACGGTGCCTTTACCGTGGCAGTGTGAACACGTAACAATCTGGGTAAAATGACCTAATATGGTTTTTGTAGTCTGCTGTATTCTGCCGCTGCCTCCGCAAACACTGCAAGTAACAGGCTTGGCACCATTCTTTGCACCAGTACCGTTACAAGATTTGCAGGTTTCAAGATGATCAATGGTGATTTCTTTATTAAGCCCAAATACAGCTTCTTCAAATTCTAGTTCTATATCAAGCCGTAAATCGTCTCCACGCTGAGGCGCATTAGGATCCTGTCTTCTGCTTCCGCCACCAAAACCAAATCCGCCAAAGAAAGAATTGAATACTTCATCCAAATCCCCAAACCCGCCGGCAAAAGGCCCTTGAGTATTAAATCCTGCATTGCGGAGACCGTCTTCCCCAAACCTATCATATGTAGAACGCTTTTCATCGTCCATCAATGTCTCATATGCTTTGCCTAATTCCTTGAACTTAGACTCAGCTTCCGGCGATTTGTTAACATCGGGGTGCCATTTTCTGGCCATTTTTCTGAAAGCACTTTTTATTTCGTCTTTAGAGGCGTTTCTTGATACGCCCAGAATTTCATAATAATCACTCATTGCTATTTCTATTCCTTATTTTTAGCCGCTAACCTTCTACAGCCGTTGCTACATTAACTAGTGTAGGTCTTAAAACCTTGTCTCCTAATTTATATCCCTTTTGTAATTCTGCTATAATAGTATGCTCAGGTTTATCTGCCGTAGGAGTTTGCATTACTGCTTCATGTAAATTGGGATCAAATTTTTCACCCTCTGCCTGAATCACTTCAAGCCCAGCTTTAGTTAATACATCTGTAAAATTTTTGTAAGCAAGATTATAGCATTCTTTTACTTTTTCACAGTCTTCGACTGTCTCTATTGCTTTCTTACCCCTCTCAAAATTATCAAGTACTTCTATTAATTTCTTTAATGTGTTTTCAGCACCATATTTTAAAAGAGCTTCTTTCTCCTGCTCAATACGCTTTCTATAATTATCAAAATCAGCAGCAAGCCTTATATATTGATTGTTAAGCTGGTCGTATTTTTCCTGAAGCAAATCCGTTTCGCTAGATTTATCTTCAGACGATTCTTCTGAAGTTTCTGCTGAATCCTTACTACTTTCTTCTGGGATACTTTCTTCTTCTAAATTAATTTCTTCATTGTTATCGTTGCTGTTATTATCTTCATTAACTCCTTTGAATGGATTTTTCATAAAATTCCCCCTTATATCTAACATTATATAAAATAATTATAATGTATCAAATTGGAGAAACAACGAAATTTTATTTTTTTTTAACATTTGGACTAGTGAATAAGTGACTATCCCCTCCCCCTCGACTCCGCAAATCCAACGCTTTTATGTTATACTTAGTCAAAAAGGTTTAGTATGAATAAGCACAAACAGATTAGCATATTTAAAGAAAATTATTTTGATTTAGTTACTAAATCTCCTGAGAGAATATTATCTATAACGTTTTTATTACTCTGTATTTTAGGAAGTTTCATCTTATTCTTACCAATTTCTGGAAAACTTTCTTTTCTAGACGCTTTATTTACATCAGTTAGTGCAGTTTGTGTAACAGGGTTATCTGTCATTGACATAAGCAAAGATTTAACTGGCTTCGGCAAAATTATATTACTAATACTCATTCAAGCCGGAGGGCTTGGAATAATGAGTATAAGCTCGATTATTTTTATCATGCTCGGAAAAAGAATGTCTTTGCGATATGAAAAAAATGCAAGAAGAATTTTTGATGCTGAAAGCAGGGTCGAAATTAAAGAATCTTTGTTTTTGATTTTCAAATACACAATAATACTCGAAATAATAGGGAGTTTACTCCTTGCAATAGGGTTTTCTATTTCTGAACACAGTTTTATATCAGGAATAAAGATGGGAATATTTTCATCTATATCCGCTTTTTGCAACGCTGGTTTTGTACTAAACAGTTCAAATTTAACTGCATATAACAACAACCCGATTATACTATACACGATTTCTTTACTGATAATATTTGGAGGAATTTCTCCGGCTATATGCGTAACCTTTCAACGCTTATTTAAAGGCCAAAAGCTTCCCCCGCTAGCTTTAATTGTTTTTAATTCTACCATTATTCTATTAATATTAGGAATGCTTATATTCTTAGTTGCTGAATACAACGGTGTTTTAGAAGGAATGAGCTGGTGGGATAAATTCAGTAATTCTTGGTTTCAATCAGCAACCCTTAGAACCGCTGGATTTAATTCTGTTGATTTAACCCACATAAGCGGCATAACTTATATTATGTTTATTATATTTATGATAATCGGAGGCTCTCCAGGCGGTACAGCAGGCGGTATAAAAACAGTTGCGTTCAGCGTAATCCTTATTACCTGTTACAATACCCTCTTTGGTAAAAATAACTTGATAAGAAACAGAGCCATAAAGCCGGAAACTTTACAAAAATCAATAGCGCTAACCGTTATTTATCTTACAATATTCTTTATATCGAGTTGTATGCTTATTACCACTCAACAGATACCTAATAATATGCTCATATTTGAATCCGCATCTGCATTAGGCACTGTAGGATTAACAATAGGAGCGACTCCCCAGCTTGACGAAGTCGGGAAAATGGTTGTTATTATAACAATGTACATCGGTCGTATTGCACCGGCTACTATAATTTATTATATGAATTCTAAAATCGCAGATACTCGGGTGAGCTATCCAGATGCAAAATTATCTTTAACATAGGAGAATAAAAATGAGAATGCAGGTTTTAATAATAGGTTTAGGGCAGTTTGGAATGTCATTAGCTAAAACACTTGCTGACAAAGGAGTGGAAGTAATAGGAGCAGATATTGATAAAGAGCTTGTAGATGAAGCATCAGCTTTTCTTGAGGATGTTATATGCCTAGACGCTACAGACGAAATCTCACTCGCTAAACTGTGTCCAAAAGAACGTGATATAGTCATCTGTGCAATTGGTTCACGGGAAGCATCGATTTTAACAACAGCACTATTAAAGCAAATGGGATGTGAAAATGTTATATCTCGTGCCACTGAAAAAATCCACGAACGGATTCTGAAAGCCGTTGGAGCAAAAGGTGTTATCAATCCTGACGAAGAATACGGGAAAAAATATGCGTACAAAATCCTATTCCATAACGTTATTACAGATGTTTCTTCTGATGATATACAACTATTAGAAATTAGTGTCCAACAATTTATGGTAGGTAAAAATTTAATAGAACTAGCACTGCCAAACCGTTACGGAATAATTGTTGCTGCTATAAGAAAAGGAAACAAACTAACACGCCCTTTCCCTACAGAAAAGCTTTCAGAGCAAGATAGTCTTCTGCTTGTTTGTACTGATGAAGCTTTAGAAAAAATGCTTAAGGAGAATTTGTAATGAATTTTTCAAAATCTATCCATCTTTCATTCATTTTGCTGCTTATATTTTCATCTATCATTGCCATAGCAGGCATAAGAGGGTTTTTACGCCTTGCGCCTTCTATTGAGTATATAAACAAGCATAATACACGTTCATTATATTATTCGGAGCAAATGTTATCAAATATTTCTGTAAACCGAAACTTACAGAATTTTGAAACAGCCCTGAGCAATGCTAAAAAAAATGTTACAGAGTCCGGCGAAGCCGCTGCTGTTAAGAATATTGAAAGTAAATACAAACAAGCTTTCAAGGGAGACAAAAAAGCTGAGGAACTTGTTATAGATAATATAATTGAACTTTCTAAAATAAACAGAGTTGCCATGAAACAAGCCGGCATGGATGTAAAACAACTAAGCATCGTCGGGATATGGGTCATTATATTTTTAGCTATTCTAATATGGGTTTTAGGATTAGCAATAATAAAATCAATAAACAAGACCGTAATAATTCCATTAGCGGAATTAAAGAATGTAATAGAAGCATACAGAAAAGGCAACAGAATGCGCCGCTGTCCGAAGCTCGCACCTTCAAGCGAGTTCCAACAGATTTATGACGGTATAAACCTATTATTGGATAATTCTTTTAAACAATAATTACCGAATCTCTACAACACTAACGCCGTCGCCGCCTTCAGCGTCTTCTCCAACTCTATATTTTGCAACATATGGAGATGTTGAAATAAAATCTCTAACAGCAGCTTTCAAAGCCCCAGTTCCATGCCCGTGGATTATATAAACAGGAGAAAGGTTTGCTAAACTTGCCTTATCAAGATACGCCTCAAGATTATCCAAAGCCTCCTCGACCCGCTCGCCACGCAAATCCAGAGTATTAGAAATATCATAGCGCTTTAAAGAAAACGATGCATCCTTTTTTATACCGCCCAAAGGCAGATTAACTTTCTTAGCAAGCTCTGGATTAAATACTGCAAGCTTGTTTTTCTTTATCTTTGTTTTTATCATTCCCATCTGAATATACAAGCTGTCATTCTTATCGGGAAGTGAAAGTACCGTAACCGGCTGATTCAAGTCCTTGACCATAACCTTATCGTTTACTTGAACCCTGTCCCAATCAAGCTCTAAATACTGCTCTTTCTCTTCAAGAGAATGCAGCTCCGAGCGGAATCCCTGTTCTAACAGCGCAAGCCTTTCATACGAACGCCTTGCTATTTTTTCTGATTTTTCACGTCTGAGCTCTGTCAGAATTTCTTTTATTTCGCTCTTTGCATCCCTTAACTGACCTTCAAAGCGGTCTTTTATAATCTTTAAGGATTTTTTCTTCTCTTTTTTGTGCTCAGAAAGTTCCTTCTCATAATGTTTTTTTAACTCTTCGGCTTCCGCATTCAAACTCTCGGCCTCTTTAAGATTGGAATCCAATTTTTGCTGTGTATCCTGTAATCTTTCTACAACAAGGCTTGAACTGTCACGCTGAGTTATCAACAGTTCTTTTGCCTCCCATACGAGATTTTCTGGAAGCCCCAAGTTTGAAGCTATTGAAATTGCATTACTTAATCCAGGAATACCTATTATAAGCTTATATGTCGGAGAAAGACTTTCCGTATCAAATTCTACGCTGGCATTTTTGAAATAAGAATCCGTATATTCAAGAGTTTTTAATTCTCCATAGTGAGTTGTAATGATTGATAATGCCTGTTTTTTAGCAAATTCTTTTAATATTATCTCCGCTAAAACAGCACCCTCCTGCGGATCTGTACCTGCGCATAATTCATCAATTAAAATGAATGTATCAGAATCTGCAAGCTCAAGAATATCAATAACATTTTTCATATGAGATGAGAACGTAGAGAGATTCTGCAAAATGCTCTGCTCATCTCCAATATCCGCCAAAACTTTTTCAAACGGGTAAATATGAGCCTCGGCACAGGGAAGAAATAGACCCGATTTCATCATTAATATAAATAAACCGACCGTTTTCAGTGTAACTGTCTTTCCACCAGTATTTGAGCCTGTAATAATAACAGATTTATACTCTCTTCCGATTTCGAAATCATTCTCTACAAGCTTTTCGACATTTCCAATAAGCAGCGGATGGCGCATTAAATCAAGCCTTATTATCCTCTCTTCTTCCAAGATAGGCTCTATTGCCTGAATTTTTACTGCATAGCGTGCTTTTGCAAAATGAAAATCAATCTCTGCAAGCAATTTTTCTGTCTGGATTAATTTATCCATCTCATGCCGGACTTCATTGCTGAGTGCAGTCAAGATTCTAATAATCTCTGCATAAATCTTTGATTTCAACTCCCTGATTTTATTATTAATAGGAACTATCTGAGCCGGCTCAATATAAAAAGTTTTATTCGTAGCAGAAACATCGTGTACAATCCCGCCAACTTTGCTCTTAGAAGAAGCCTTTACCTGGAAAACAATCCTATCATCTCTAAGTGTATAAATATTTTCCTGCAAATGCTTTTGAAACTCAGGAGAATTCATCAGCTCCTGAACCCTCTGCTTGAGATTAGCCTCTGTATCCTTAAGAGATGAATAAAGCCCCTTTAAATCAGGGTTAGCATTCTGCTTGACTGTATAATTATCATCAAATGTATCAAGAATCTTATCCTCTAGCTCTTTATTCGAATACAAATCGTTCGTAAGATTCTGCATCATTGCATCAAAACGCAAATTTTCCTTAAGGAAATTCCTCACAACCCTTGATGTGCGCATCGTTTTGGCAATATCAACAAGCTCCTCTTCAACAAAATATTCGTTTTGCTCCCTTAATTTTGCAAAATTCTGAACTCTATCTATTGGTATATCTCTTGCCAAATCCAAAACATCCTTAGCCTCGCTCGTCAAAATAATCTGTTTTTGGATATCTTCTTTTTTTACAAACGGCGTAAGCTCAAGACAAAGCTTTCTGGACTGTTCTGTCTTGGCAAACTTTGCTAATTCGGCTAATATTTTATCATATTCTAGTGCTTTTTGTGATTTTTGGACGATACTCATTATAAATTGATTATAAAGAGAAAATATTTTTAAAGCAATATGAACTTTTGTAAATTGCTATCATTTTATAAATTCTTAAAATTTAAGATAGCAATTTTCTTACATAAAAATACTTTTATATAATAGGGGAACTTAATATGACATTAATTAAAAACTTTTATGCTTTTTTTAAAAATACTGTTAAGCTTGAAAAGAAAATTGTGCCCAAATCAAGTTTACAAGCAAAAGAGAGCTTGTTTTGCAGCAATTATTGGAAAAATAATACACTGAAACCTTTAAATAAAAACTATGTATCATTGCATAGTGAACTAAACGGGATTAATCACTTTTTTATCACAGGCGCAAATCCAAAACTTATGGATTCATCATTTATGAACCTCGGCTTAACCCCCAGAGAGATGATAAAACTTACAGACTTTGAATTTAAACGCATTAAGCCAACAGAAAAAAATACTATAGCTTACAGATGTATAGGCGAAAAACCTGACTTCTTTTCTGAATATAAATTATACAGAAAACGCCTGGATATAAAAAAAGGTGATGTGATAAATATGAGAGAATACGCTTATGCAACCCCGGATATAGCTTATGCAAAACGATATCTAACAAACAATAAAGGAATTTTATATGAAATAGAAATTCCAAAAGCCTCAAAAGTTTCTATTTCAGGAGCTGAAATTGTTTTTCCAAGAAGCTCTAATTTTGAATGTGTTGGCATAAAGCAAACTAAAACGGCAGATGAAGATTTTCAAATAATAAAACTTCGCTATATTCAACCTTAGCTTAAAAATCAAAGAACAATAAAAAGCGGCCGGACTTATAAAAGCCCGGCCTGCCTTTATTTATAATTAAAAAATTATAACTTAGAAGCAACCATCTTAGTTGTTTCAGCTAATCTTGTAGAATAACCCATTTCGTTATCGTACCAAGAAATAATCTTAACTTGGTTTCCGCCCATTACACGAGTTAATAAAGCGTCAACAGTTGAAG
>CALUSJ010000138.1 GCA_944323405.1 Candidatus Gastranaerophilales bacterium | reverse complement strand
TGAGAAGAAGTTAAAGAATATTCTTATTTTGAACCTTGTTTGCTATTAACTTATTAACTTATTCACTTATTTACCCCTTCACTCTTCACCCCTCACCCTTCACGCTTCACCTATTCACTATTCACTAGTCACTAGTCACTAGTCACTAGTCACCCAAACTCTAATATTTCTATATTTTAGATTAAAATGTAATAGTTAATAATCGGCTGGATTGCTTCGTCCTAATCGTCCTCGCAATGACACCACTTTGTTTGCCTATTCACCTATTCACTACTCACTAGTCACTAGTCACCCTCTACCCCTAAATTGCTCCCTTCACCCCTCACCCCTCACCCCTCACCCCTCACTCTTAATCACCTATTCACTAGTCACTATTCACTAGTCACTAAAAAAAGACAAAGCAGCTCATAAGCCGTGTTCTGTTCAGGATTTCTCCCTGATAATCATCTGTCTGGTATTGAAATTGCTTTCAATCTCTAGCGATTTTTCAAGGCTTGGCGGACACCTCAAACGCCTTATTAAATCTTGCATCCAACCGGGGTTTAGCTAGCCGGTACTTCTCAGTACCGCTGGTGATGCTCTTAACTCACCGTTGCACCATCGCTCCTGTCTTTTATAAAGATGGTTAGCAGTTTTCATTTCTGTGCCACTATCCGCCAGCTCACGCTGCCCGGAGTTTCTCCGGCGGTCTGTCCTCGGATGCACGGACTTTCCTCACCATCAGGGGTGCGATTATCCGGCTGCTTTGTCTTGGTTTTATTATACCATATTTTTTTATAAATTACTTTTTTGTACCAGCTCCGAACGATATCGCTTATACTGATTGTTTAATTCCGTTAGCGCAATTGCTTTATCAATAGCTTCTAGAGCGTGCGGATAATCTCCGGCGATTTCGTATGAATGCGCAAGATAAAAATAGGCAAACGGTGAGTTTTCCATCTCTGCTATAAGTTTTGATGAATTTATGCGTTTTTGGTCGAATTTAGCTTTCAACCTCTTACATTCTGCTAAATCCACTTCAGCACCCTCAATATCACCCAGAGCACGCTTAATTTTAGCACGCTTGCCATACAAGAAATAAGAGCTTATATCACCTTCTACTTCTGCTATTGCAAGGTTAATATAATCAAGCGCTGTTTTATTATTTACATTAAAAAACCTATCTGCGTTTGCTACATACTCTTTCATCGTATCAGTTTTCACGATTGAGGTATGGAATGTATATTTAATAGTCAGAACATCTCTTGACGTATTTGCCGGGAATTTTTCAAACGGAGCTGATTTTTTCAAAGCTTCAAGAGTAGATTCATCAAACACAGGATTCTTAGAACTTTCTACAATCTCTGTATTTACTATGTTTCCTTGTCTTGTAACAGTAAACATAACTGTTGCATCGTCGTCTTGGTCTATTTCAGGCGGGTTCCAATTCTTTTGAATCTTGCCTTGAAGCGCTGTCATATAGCTGGAAAAATCTTCTTGCGCAATATTACCTTCTGCAAACGCTGTTTGCGCTAGCATAAAAAATAAACTCAATAAAAAAACTTTTCCCCTCAATGCTCCCATAGAAATATTTTATATAAAAAGAAGAAATGTGTAAACTTTTTCCAAAACTTCGTTTACAAAACCTTCTTTCATAGATATCCGTGGGGTTTCAGGTGGTAACAAAACTTTATATGTTTCAGATTTTTCTTTTGTATAAATAGCAGAATACATTAAACCGACAGGTTTTTCTTCGCTTCCTCCTGTAGGGCCTGCAATTCCTGTTGTTGAAACACAGATATCTGCGCCAGTTAATTTTTGTAACCCAAGAGCCATCTCATAAGCACATTCTTCACTAACCGCACCATAATTCTTAAGAGTTTCTTCTTTAACTCCAAGCATTTTATGCTTAGCCTCGTTTGAATATGTTACAAGATTGAGATGAATAAATTCAGAGCTTCCGCTCACATCTGTAAGCCTTGAGCTCAAAAGCCCTCCAGTACAAGATTCTACAGTTGCAATCTTTAACCCTTTTTTAAATAAAAGCTCTGCTATTTTCTTTTCCATTAATAAGTTGTCCTTGTTAGAATAATTTCAGATTCTTTATTGTAAAGATTATGCTTGTACCAAACTCCTTCAAATTCGCCATCAGGCTTGAATAGATACTGGCAGTCTTTAGACACAAAATAAATTGCGCTTACGGGTTTGCCGGAAATCCTATACTGGATTGAGTAATATGGATAATCAGGGTATTCTCCATATATAAAATCAACGTATTTTAGATTCCCTAAAGCATCATAATAGTATGCCTTAGAGATATCTTTTTTATCCTGAAGGGCATACATATATATGTTTTTCATTTTTTTATAATAGAATGCTGAAATATTGTTATCCTTGTATTCTTTGTACCCGGAAGAAGCTGCCATATAGTTTTCCCAGTGGTCTTTGTCTTTCAGCTTGTCTTTGAACTGTGACTTAAAATCTTTTTGTTTTTCCACTGGATTCTCAAAAATAATATCTCTAACTTCGCTTATTATAGCCTCTTTTTCGACTTCTGTTTTATTAATCCAGTCAAATTGGATATCTGCTATATAAATATCGTTGTAATTAGCAAAGACAACTGTTTGGAACATTAAAAATATAACTAATAAAAATTTCTTCATTCTTACTTCCTCATTATCAAGTTTTTTATTAAGTTTTTTGAACCTGTTATTTGGGTTAAGCCAAATATTTTTGCAGGGTTGATTTATCAAAAACTTCTATGCTTTCCTTTGAGTGGATAAATATCAGACAGGAAATCAGGGATTTAAATGATTGAAAATCTTCAAATGCAAGCTTTTGTCTCAAATCCGTCATATTATTTGCCATAAATTCTGTTATAACGACTTTATCGTTGTAAAAAAGTTCGGATAAAAACTCAAAAGAATCACGGGTTTTAATCCCTTCAAGATAGATTATATCCGGCGACTGGAATTCGACATACCGAAGCGCCTTATCCATATTAAACCCGATATTTTCGTTCAATTCACACTGATTAACCCCTTTGAGCTCGTATTTTGCAATAGATTCTATGGTCATTAAGTTTTTATTTGATTTAGCAGCTTCCATAAGAATCGAATAAATAATATGGGTTTTTCCGCTCAATGGAGAGCCGCAGACTAATATTATTCCCGGGGTTATAAGCGAGTTTTCAATAATATTTCTTTGTTTCTCGTCGCTAATAATTTTATCCAGGCTCATAGGCGGTTTATAAATCTTTAGAGAAATCCTCTCGCCCATAATTGTCGGGAATGATGAAACGGAAGCTACAAGCATTGTGTTTTCGACCTTAAAACAAAGTTTCCCGAGCTGAGGAATTTCGCATACTGTAGCATCAAGATTAGATAAAGTTTTGAGTTTTGAAACAAACGCAGAGTTAAGTATAGCCGGAACAATCCCCTTATCATAAATTTCACCGTGTTTTCTGAAAATAACCTTAAGCCCGTCTTCAACCTGTTCGAAGTTAACTTCATGTACATCTTCTAATATAGCTTGTTTTAGAATCGCTCTGATTACGTGTTGAATATGCTCTTCTCCGGCTTCCTCACGATGAAGTTCTTCCGTCCAGTCAAAATCTTCATCTTCTTCTGCGGTCAATGTAATATTATCAACGGTATCTG
>CALUSJ010000137.1 GCA_944323405.1 Candidatus Gastranaerophilales bacterium | reverse complement strand
ACCTATTCACTTATTTACCCCCCTCACTCTTCACTAGTTATCAATAAAACAAAGCTCAAAATAAAAATACCCTTTAACTTCTCCTAAACCTCTAAACTCCTAAACCCCTCAACCCTTTAGTTTTTGTCAGGCACTCCATGACCTATTACTGTATTTTAGATCAAAATGTAATAGTTAATAATCGGCTGGATTGCTTCGTCCTAATCGTCCTCGCAATGACAGGAAGTCAGGTAGTGCTTGAGCTACAGCCTTAGCAGGGTTGAGAAGTTTAGAGGTTTAGGAGTTGAGAAGAAGTTAAAGAAGATTCTTATTTTGAACCTTGTTTGCTTATTTACTTATTCACCTATTCACTAGTCACTATTCACTATTCACTATTCACTATTCCCCTAAACTCTAATATTTCTATATTTTAGATTAAAATGTAATAGTTAATAATCGGCTGGATTGCTTCGTCCTAACCGTCCTCGCAATGACACCACTTTGTTTGCTTATTCACCTATTCACTATTCACTAGTCACTAGTCACCCTCTAAACCCCAAAATGCTCCCTTCACCCTTCACCCCTCACGCTTCACCTATTCACTAGTCACTAATCCCAAATAACGGCGGTAAGGGGAATTGAACCCCTGTTTGGAGAATGAGAATCTCCCGTCCTAACCACTAGACGATACCGCTTTATTAAATTTTTATGCCGGCATATGGTCTGAATAAATAACGCTTGACCAATCACCTTCAAAATAGCTTATTTGAGTAAGTGTACCTGTTTTAATTAGGTTTTTGAACTGGTTTACGGGTGTAAGTTCAAGGGTTTTAGCAAGAGCTGATTGAACCACATCCGGGGTAGTAACGACAATAATGCGATTCCCTCTATTTTCTTCAACGAGTTTATCGATTACATCAGAAACACGTTTATTAAACTCTTCCAGCGATTCCCCGCCCTTTGGTTTTTGTATAATAGCCTCGGGCCCATATTGTTCGAAGAAATCTTCATACGAGCGCCCGCTCCATTCACCGTGGTTTCTGGCTGGCAAATCTATGGTTGTAATTTTCTTTTTAAAGAGTTTTGCAATAATTTGTGCGGATTGTGTGCATCTGGCGGATGAGCTTGTGTAGATTGTATCATAAGCAACAGCTCGGTTTGTGAGGTATTCACAAACTTTTTCCATCTCTTCTTCGCCGAATTCGTTCAATTTTGGGTATTTTTCAGTATCACAGATAATACCATCCATAGTATGAACGGTTGCACCGTGCGTTATAAAAGTTATTTTACACTTACGTTTGAACATCACGCATTCCTTATTACAAATACATTATATCACATAAAATTTCTAAACATCAACTTAAATTTATCACTCTTTTCATATTTCCGTATGATTGACTTTTATAAAAAAATAATTAAACTGAACATGTACATCTATAACCAAGTAAACACAAGGAGATATATTATGGGCAAACGATTGGACGGTTCTTCTTTATTTTCGGGAATCAATGCAGGCTTAACCAATGCATTTACGCTTTTATCTGGTCAATATGAAGACGGTTTAACTATTGAGAATTTAAACTCTGCGCTGACTAATACAAATATAACCAATACGAGTTATGGTGCTACGTTTGCTTCATACCTTACGAATAATTTTAACAGTGTTGATTCAAACCATGACGGAACAATTTCTGCGGATGAAATCCAGAAATTAATGAATAATATGGCTACACAAGGTTTAACAAGAGAGCAGATTATGTCACTGGGTGCATCATCAGGGATTGGCTCATCTCTTCAAGAAACTGTTTTATCACATTTTGACGAGATTGATACAAATAAAGACGGCAAGGTTACAAATCAGGAGATAAACGCTTATGGCGTTACTTCTGAAATAGAAAAACAAAAGATAGAAGACAGAAACCGTATTGTCAATAATATGTCGTTATTTTACGGTGATGATACGCAGGAATACGAAGGCAGCTTAATGGATTACAGATATTTAGAAGACGAAGAAAATTCGTAATTTGGAAATTGCGTGCAAATTTTAGAATAATCACTTCGTATGCTTTATTCTGTACGCCGATACATCAGTCTTCTATAAGCTTTACAATTTCTCTTGCTGCATCATATTTTGCAAGATGTGATGCGTTTTGTTTAAGATAATTCATTTTTATAGGATTATCCAGAAGCTCAACAATTTTTTCTCTAAGGAGATTAGGTTCCAAATCCTTGTCTTCTATGTACACACAAGCTCCCATATCAAGGAGATACTTTGCGTTTATCCGTTGATGATTAGCTGCTGCATAAGGAAACGGGATTAATATTGGTGTTGTTTCAGAAGCGCATATTTCAGAGATACTTAGTGAACCGGCCCGTGATACAACTATATCGCTTGATTTCAAAACCGATATCATGTCATCAAAATAAGGGCGTATTATCAAATTATCATCCTGGTCATAAGCCGGATAAATTTTTTGAGTTCTTTCGATTACTTCAGGATAATTTTTTCTGCCGGTCTGGAAAACCACCTGCAAATTCAGTTCTTGTGAGAATTCTTTCAAA
Source organism: Candidatus Gastranaerophilales bacterium (assembly GCA_944323405.1). Lineage (GTDB taxonomy): Bacteria > Cyanobacteriota > Vampirovibrionia > Gastranaerophilales > Gastranaerophilaceae > CAG-196. The sequence goes on along the minus strand of CALUSJ010000137.1, from coordinate 10,435 downwards.
AGTTCTATTGTAGTATTATTAATTGATTTAGCGCCTTGTGAACCGCCCATAATACACAGAGTAAGCTTGTTTCTTTTCAAACCCATATTCTCGGAAGCCTGTTCTTTTGACAAGCTCTTAAACTCTTCTCTAATAGGGTTTCCTGTAACTACCACGTGCTTATTAGGAATAAACCTTTTAGCATTTTCAAAAGCCAGTGTTACGTATTTAGCCCGTTTGGAGAGCCTTCTTGTAACAAGCCCCGGCATGGCATCGCAATCGTGCATTATATATGGTGTCTTAGTTATTATGCACGCAAAAATCATCGGTGCTGAAACATAGCCGCCTGTAGCAAATACAGCTTTCGGTTCGTATTTTTTTATATATCTTACAGAACGAATAATAGCTTTTACAAGCTTAATCCCCCACAGGAAAAACTTTGGGTTTAATTTTCTAGGCATGCCGGAGACACTAACGTGCAGGAATTTGTACCCTTTCTTAGCAGCCAGTTCAAACTCCATATTTCTTTTATTTCCTACATAATAAACCTTGTTACCATTTTCTGTAAGCATATCAGCAACAGCCATTGCGGGATAAATATGACCGCCGGTTCCTCCGCCGGTTACAAAATATTTATTGTATATTTCTGACATTTCCAAACCTTACCCTTTTTACGTTATCTTTAGATATATTCAATAGAATTCCAATCATCCATAGAGAAACCATGATTGACGAGCCGCCATAACTAATAAACGGCATTGGCACACCTGTTGCAGGTACAAAAGAGCTTGCAACCCACATATTTAAAAACCCTTGGAAACATATAGAGAATGTAAGCCCGAGAGCGAGTAATTTTCCATACATATCCTGGCACTTGACTGCAATAATAAACCCTCTTTGAAGAATTGTCCAAAAAAGACATATTATCAAAAGGCAGCCAATAAATCCGTGTTCTTCACCGATTACGGCAAAAATAAAATCCGTATGGGCTTCAGGAAGCCAGGCGAGTTTTTGTTTAGAGCTTCCGTACCCGACACCGTATAGTCCGCCGGACGCAAATGCAACGAGAGATTGAATAATATTATAACCAGCTCCTAGAGGGTCTGATTCCGGGTGGAGCCAGGTTGTAATTCTTGAAGATTGATAACCTTTTAATCCTTTCAGAAGTAAAAGAGGTATCATTAGCGCAGCAGAGCCGAGTATAAGCTGCACGGAACCTCCGGCGCATATATATATCGTAACTGAAGTTGCAAGCAAAAGAAGCACCATACTCAGGTTTGGCTGAGTAAAAATAAGTGCAATCATTATGAGTATTGGGATAAACGCCGTCACAATTTTATTATTATTCCATATTTCAGCATCCCTGTAGAAAACGCCGGCCAAAAGCATAACTATTGCGGGCTTGGCAAACTCTGACGGCTGCAAGCTCAAAGGCCCTATATTAATCCATCTTTGTGCCCCGTTTACTGTAACACCTGCAACTTTTACAAGAATAAGCATTATTATTACAAACGCAGCAAATGGCAGAGTATATGTCATCAGCTTTTTGTAATGGAAATTTGAAAGAAATTTTAGCCCGGCAACTCCCACAATAACTCCTAAAAGCTGCTGGATTAAGAAACGTGCCGGATTTACCCCCATCTCGACGCATTTTGGAGCGCTTGCAGAAAATATCGACATAAGCCCGATTACGACAAGAAAGATTACCGCAATCAAAAGCGGTCTGTCTGACTGCATATTTTGAGAACTCATTCTCTGGCTTTCATCGATATTTCTATTTAGATAAGACATACTGCTTAAAGACATCTCCTCTATGTTCGTAGCTAGTAAACATATCAAAACTTGCGCATGCCGGAGAAAGCAGAACTACATCTGGTTTTAAGCTGATTGCTTTATCAACTGCATTTTCAAGCGTGCATTCTTTTATTATATTACTAAAACCGTTTTTTAAAAGGTTTGCTTCAAATCTTTCTGTTGCTTCTCCAATCAAAAGAACAGTTTTTATATGCTGATTTATTGACTGGCACATCTGGGTTAAATCGGTATTTTTATCTCTGCCTCCGAGAATAAGCGCAACATCCTGATTGTTAAAAGAGTTTATTGCAACGATTGAAGCTTCTGGATTAGTCGCCTTAGAGTCGTTATAAAACGTGATTCCGTCCATAACCCTGACTTTCTCAAGTCTATGTTCAGGAGCTTTAAAAGACATAATCCTTTCTCTTATATCTTCATTTTTCATACCTAAAAGCTTTGCAATAATTATTCCGCACATAATGTTCTGATAATTGTGATGACCTACAAGCGGGCAGCTTTCAAGAGAGATTATCTTTTCTCCCCTATAAAAAATTGTCCCATCTTTTATTCCGCAGTCGTTTTCATCGTCAAAGAATATAACATTTTCGCACTCTTTAGCAAACTCTTTTAATCTCTCATCCTGCGCATTCAAAATCGCAAACTCAGGCTCCTGCGGAGGCAGAAACAATTTTGCCTTGGCCTTAAAATAATTTTCTAACCCTCCATGCCAGTCAATATGATCCGGCGTAAAATTTGTCCAGCAAGCGATTTTTGCTTTAAACTTTTCGGTCATCTGAGCTTGGAAAGAACTTACTTCACATACAAGGAAATCGTACTTTCCTTCCGCAAGTGCACAAGGAGGAACCCCGATATTTCCGCAAACAGGCGCAGAAAACTGTTTCGACAAAATATGCGAAACAAGCGATGTTGTTGTTGTTTTTCCATTTGTTCCAGTTATTATTACAAACGGAATATTTGTATTAAGATATGCAAATTCGATTTCAGAAATTATCTTGATATTTTTGGTATTAAGTTTTTGAAAAATCTCAGATTTAGGAGGAATTCCTGGGCTCGTTATTGCAAAAGCAGCATTTGAGATAAACTCATCACTATGACCGCCGCATTCAATCTTTACACCTAATCTCTTAAGTTCGTCAATTATTGAAATAAATTCTTCTTTGATATCACTTACTTTTTTCGATTCTGTTATAAAAACATCATATCCCTTTTTCAAGGCAAGTCTGGCCGCTGCAACACCACTTTTAGACAAACCCAATATCAAAACTTTTTCTTTCATACCAAACTCTCCAATCAGTATAATTTTATATTAAACAAAAGATAAAATAAACGGGAAACAAGAAAAATAAAACGCAAAAAATAAGGCATAATACTTTATAAATTTTGTTTTTCTTCGTGCGGTTCGATAGGATGAGGCTTAGTCATAACGCTTATTACGCTCAAAACTATCATAATAAGTATAAGAACCGCAATATACAAGAAGTAATTTTTGAGAGTTCCAGTAAAATATGTTGCCAAAGCTCCCCCGACTATTGCGATAAAAGTAAGTATTGCGACTGTTTTTTTCTGAGAAAACCCTGCTTTAAGCAGTTTATGATGTATATGTTCAGCATCAGCAACAAAAGGCGATTTTCCTTTCATAATCCTTCTGAGGCTTGAATAAGTAATATCCATAATCGGAACGGCAAGAACCAAAAATGGCAGCAAAACAGCAAGAGCAGCACCTTTCATAACTCCGGCAACAGATAGAGTTGCAAGCAAAAACCCGGAGAAGAGTGCACCTGAATCACCCATAAATATTTTTGCAGGGTTAAAGTTAAACGTAAGAAATGCAAGCATAGAGCCGGCTAGAATAAAAGCTATAAGCGCCGTAATAGGCTGAGCTGGAGTTACAGCAACGGCGATAAGTGCCAGAGTAATTGAGCTTACGGTAATAACAGAGCCTGCCAGCCCGTCTACGCCGTCTATAAAATTAACAGCATTTGTAATACCAACAATCCACAGCATAGTAATCGGATAAGAAAGTATTCCGAGGTGAATAACGCCTCCAAACGGATTGAATATAGTATCAATCTGCACTCCAAGCAAATAAACAATAGTTGCAATAGAAATCTGGATAACCAGTTTAAACTTTGCTTCAAGATTATAAATATCATCTACAAGCCCGAGCAAAAACATAAGCGAGCCGCCTAGTAAAATACCTGAAAGCAAACTCCCATAAGGATAATAGCTAAGAAGTACTAAAACCAAAAAAGTAAGCATTGCGCTTGACCAAATGGCAACTCCTCCCAGCCTTGATATAGGAAGTTTGTGTATTTTTCTCTCGTTAGGTAAATCTACCAGACCTTCTTTTTGCGAAAATTCAATAACCAAAGGTACAATGAACACGCCGAGAAGATATGAAATAAATGCGCCTATTATATGTGCTTGAGTTAGTTTTATTATCATAAATTTATTATACCAAATAAAAAGAAAATGGAATTAATACATAAATTTTATTTTCCAAGCAGCATCTAATTCTTATTTTCTCTATGGAAGTGTTTCTTAATTTTGTCTAGCAATGTTGTTTTTTGGGTTTGTTTTTGCGGCTGTTGAAAAAATTGTTCAAAAGGTATATTAGAGTAAACATTCATCAATTCGTTTGTTTTGCTTGCTGCCTGACCATTAATTTTCATGGCTTTTTCCAAATAATCTACCGTGAACGGATGTTTTGTAAGCTCAGAATCGGCAACTCCATCTAAAGTCGAGCGGAATATTTTCCCGGCTTCTTCTGCAATCAATGCGATTTCACCGTTTGAATACCCGTTTTTCTGCAAAGTATCGGCAAAATTTACAAACTCTGGGCTTCCGATAAACTTACCCGCTTTAACCGCACCTATATTCTGTTCTTTCAAATACATCTCTAAAAGTGCTTCGGTTTGGGTTTTGTCTGGTAACGGCACTTCTATTTTGTTATTAAACCTACGTAAAGCAATCGGGTCAACAACACCATTGCCTGGATGATAATTCGATGTTGCTATAATTGTAACATTTGAGCATCTTTCTCTCAATCTGTCAATGCCTGTTAAAAGCGCAGCTCTTGCTTTTGAAGCCTCTTCTGAACCGTGAGCTTCATCTTTAACTTTTTTCATAATCGCATCAATTTCGTCTATACAAACAACGAATTTTTTGTCTTTTTCCGAATTAGCCTTTTCGATTATATTTTCAAAAAACTTGTTAATCTTCATACTTCCAGCATCTTTGAATGGAGAGCCTATATCAGGATATTTAATGCTTGTAAACATAGCCCCGGTCTCTTGCGCAAACTGTTTTGCTACATAAGTTTTACCTGTGCCGCCATGGCCGTAGAGATAAATAATATCAATATTATTTCCGCCGCCGCCCCACTGCTTTGCTTTATCTGTGAGCTTTTTGCTGGAAATTATATTCTTAAAAACTTCTTTCAAATGCGTTGACGTTGTTTTGGAATCAAGAGGAGCTACTATTTTTTTGCCCGCAAAATCTTCCCAGGTTATATTAACTTTGGTTAAAGCCTCAAGTTCTTTTTTGGCAGCCTCGCCATTACCTGATTTTTTAAGCCCCAATATACTCACAGCCAGCATTCCCAAAAACGCTACAGCTATTCCTGCCTGAGCAATAATTCCGGCTTTATTCCAGTTCTCTTTTGATTTCTCTTTCTTCTGCGCCTTCTGCTGTCCCATAAGCTGAGTCATAAAAACATCATCCATAGCTGCATTACTGCCCTCCGGCATGGAAGGAGTATAACGATTGTTATAATTTACAATATAAGGTGCGGATGATGTATCTGCTTTAAATCTTATTGGGGTAGTACTATTCATTGTCATTTTTTTATTTACCTTTTCCTACATTGAACCATTTGCTTTTGCTACATATCTCCAAAATGCATCCATCAATTTATTTTGCGTATCGTCATTATTAGGAACTCTAGGCTCAGAACCGATTCCTGCTGCCCAAACTTCTTTATTCTTGACGGCATTCTCAAGATAATCTGCGGTTAATTTTACGCTGTTTTTATCGGCTCTGTCTAGATTCTTTATCGCAAAATCCGATAAAGCATTTTTAACGATATTCTCAACATCTCTTTGAGTACCATCTTTCTGTTTTATCAAATCTGCTATCTTAGCTAGTTCTGCATCATTATTGATTAAATCCTTAGCTGCTTCTGACCTTCCAAGCTGGAATTTTATCGCTGATTTGATTTCATTTGTTACAGGTTTTTCTATTTCAAAAATATTGCCAAGCCTGTTTAACGTTGCCGGATCAAGTTTTGCTGAATACGGATTAATGTTTGTTGTGCCGACTACTGTTAAGTTTGGTATATCTTTTATTAAATCTAAACCATTGAGGAATGATGTTCTGTTCTGGCCTAAATGCTCGCTATTCTGACCTAATTTTTCAACATTATTAATCAAAGAATCGATTTCATTAAATGTTATTACGTATTTTTTATCAGGATTCTTTTTGGCTAACTTTGCTACTTCCTTAAATTTCTTGGTTATATTAACTGCCGCTTTGCCAACATATTCGGATGAAATATCAGAAAATTGGATTTCTGCATATTCTGCCCCCATTTCCTTTGCTAAAAGCTTGGCCGAAAAAGTCTTACCAGTTCCTGTAGGTCCGTAGAATAAAACCATTCTTGGAGCATCTGCGCCGGTATACTTAATATAATCCTTTGGAGCATTCAAAATCTTTACTGTTTTTTGTATAAAGTTTCTGACTTTAGGGTTAATACAATCATCATTCAGTGAAGGCATCCTGTCTGCAATCTGAGCAAATTTAGTTTTGGTAGGCCCTTTCCCCATAAACATCCATAAAGACAAACCAACTGAAGCTAACAAAGCGCCTAATACTGCTATTTGAATCCCATTATTCAAATTCTGCTGCTTCTTAGCATCTTTCTTAGCTTTTTCACGTTCTTTTATAAATGTATCAACTTCATTTTGCTCTACCACTGCTGAAGCCGCCCTAAAATTAACCTGCGAGGGTTTCGTCTGGGTATTAACAGGCTGACTGCCATTGTTTGAAACTAAATTAATTGTAGTCATACGAACTCCTGACACTTGTCCTTCTAACATGTATAAAACCAAAAACTGAACAAAATTGCCTGATTGTAAAGATTTGTAAATTTTTTCTTAAAAAATCTAAAGTTTTAGCTAAAAATGCCGATATACATGTAAAAGGGACAAAATAAAGGAAACAGAAAATGGGATTAGCCGCCTCACAAATTAGACTTTTAACATTAACCGCCCGCAAAGCTGATTGCGAGTATGGCCTTTCCATTAATGCAATGGAAAAGATGGCTCTGACGAGGGAACAGAGCGAACTTTCCCGTGAATACCAGAGCAAATTACAAGCTAAACAGATTTCTTATTATGCAAACGGGCAGTATAATAAGATTAATTATAGTTATTTAATGGGATATGATTCGTACTATAAAGCAGTTACAGACGGGACAAGGCCGATAAAAGAAGATAATTCAATGATACTGACGGATTATAAAGGCCAGGTAGTTTTGAGTGATACATATGCCAATGCGATAACAAGCGTATTGGGTTCTTCTGCAATGAATGGTACAGGGCAGGGAGGCACTTTCTCAGAAGATAAAATCCCGGAAATTCTGGCAAAAGTTATTCCGAGCTATACAGCCGACGAATTTCGTACTGTTATCGATGGTGGAAATGTTGATGCAAGCTATACATCTAATCCGCAGAATACGATGACGGGCGAATCAACTGGTGAAACTGTGGAAGTTGATATTTCGTCAGAAACAACAGCAAGAATCCAACAAATAGTAGATTTTTATTATCCGATATTCCAAGCAGCGGCTGCTAACGGCTGGACAAAAGAATACAATCAAGAAATGGCTATGAACGATGATTACATAAGCGATGCGATTGTCAGCGGTACATTCCAGCTTGAAATTGTTGATGAAACAGGTAATTATGATCCTGCAACATCATTAACATATTTCTTGACAAACGGTGCTGTACAAGAAAGAACAGATTCCAGCGTAAGAGAAGAAATTACAGCCTGGTACGAAGGTGAAAAAGCAAGAAGTTCGGAAAAAGAAGATTGGCTTGATATGGAAAACCAAGAACTTTCAACAGAACTGGAAGCTATTAATACAGAAATACAATCTGTTGAATCCCTAGTTGAAGACGCAACCAGCGTATTGGATTGGGGCAGCGCTTAGTAGCTAAATCATTTCTCTAAAAAAATTTTATAGTTTTAATTAAACTATTATGCTAAATTCTTATTATGAATACTGGCATCGAAAAAAATAATTTGGTTTTTTACTCAGGTATTAAATTTATTGATATTCAGACCTTCAATACAAAAACTGCCAAATTAAACCCCAAAAAGCACAGAGTCGCTTACCCTTGGACGTGTGAAACAATGAAAAAGGGCAAAAACTTATTCACGACTTCTATTATGGACTGTATTGCCGGCGGAATTGTAGATGACAATAGTGTTACAATGTTTCACTTATGTACAAGAAGCCAGAAAGATGCAAAAAAAACACGCCAGAAAGGGTTCTGCCTAAGAGATATTGAACGCAGAATATTAGAAAAAATTAAGAATGCAAAAGGAAACTTGCACGGATTAATTCTGGGCGGGTTTCAGTTTAAGGAGGATTCCAAATATAACGTCAATAAATTACGTGGTATTAAGAAAATTTTTGAGAAACATAATATTCCATACTCTATTTTCGGAGCAAGACGAGATGTGCACTATTTCAGCAGATATTCAATCTTCTACAATAACAAAGAAGATATTTGGTACATCACGAACACCCACACAAATCCAAATTTGTTATCCAATGGTAAAAGAGAAGTAGAAATTCTGGATAATGCAGTTAAATTCCATTGCTACCCTGAAAAATATAATAACGGCTTGATTTATTACACAAAAGAAGAGCACACAGGGAGTATAGAAGATTATTTCAAATCCCAATTTCGTGAGGTTTCGCTCTCTGAGTTCGATAAATTTATATAAATTATTCCTGAGACGCAATCGGCATAAATACCTTCACTAAAAACCCGCACTCTTCATTAGAATAAATTCTAATCTCGCCGCCCATTGCTTCAACAAGCCCTTTTACTATAAACAATCCTAAACCAGTTCCTCTTGTCGTTCTTGTTGTTGTATCATCTACACGGGTAAACTTGTCGAACAAAGTCTTTAGTTTTTCTCTAGGTATAACATCATAATCATTTTTAACGCTTACAGCAAGCTTTTCATTAATAATCTCATAATCCAAAACTACAGGCCCTTCACCTTGAGAATACTTGATGGCATTCTCAATAAGGTTTACAAAAACCTGCTCGATTCTGTCGTTGTCGGCCAAAATCTCTATAGAACAGTCTTTGACATTGTTCAAAATCTCTTTGCCGCTGTCGTTTTTGACAAGCATAATAGAGTTTTCGATTATCGAGTTTGTTGGAATCGGCTGGATATTAAAATTCAACCTTGCACCTTCAATATCTGGGATAACAAGCAAATCTTCAACCATACGCTTCAAGCGTTCTGCCTGTCTTTTTATAATCTTAAGCGACTTCGTCCTTGTTTCTTCATCAATTTTAATATCCTGCCTCAAAAGCCTTGAAGTATACCCCTGAATACTCGTAAGCGGCGTTCTGAACTCGTGGCTTACCGTATCTACCATATTGGAACGAAATTCGTCCATCTGTTTTAACTCCTTATTCTTCTTCTTGAGCTGAATATAGGATTTATGAATCTGGTTAACCATTCTGTTGAACTCGTTTCCTAGAAAAACAATCTCAAAAGGCGTAAAAATATTGGTTAGTAGCCTTATTCTTCTTTCATAGTTTCCCTTGGATATTGCAATAATTGCTTTGAATAACTGACGAATATTGATATATAGATAATACGTGTATAATCCAACTACAAAAAATACCGTAAGTATTGTTATAATTATTGAAAGTATTATTTTGTCACGATTGTAATCAATCGTATGCCTTGTAACGTCTTCTGTAGTATTGACTATTACTATAACATCCGGGTCAGACTTTTTTATATATACAAGCGGCTGGTTTTTGATATCACCATATATAACAGGCTTATTTTCTTCCAGTTTTTGAGGCAGCTGTTCAAGACTCTTTTTGTATACCTCTTCTGTATAGTTTATAGAAGCAACAAGATCTTTGCCTGCTAATACATATATCTGGCGTTTGTCATCAACAAGGGTTTTGAAAAGACTTTTCTGTAGATTTTCTACATCAAGCACAGCCACAAGATAATTCCCGCTCTTAAGCTGTTTATCAAAAACAACATAATCATCCCGAATATTGTATATATCATATTTAATAAGCTCAGCCGGTTTTACAACAGCAAGTTCTTTATAAAACGAAAGGTTTTTAATAATTGTATCAAGATATTTTTGTTCTTGCTCAGGCGAATTGTAATATTCCAGCGTCGCAGAAATTTGCGAAAGCTCGTTATTAATAGAATTTATAAAAACATCAATTTCTTCAGAAACAATGTTCGCAATCATAACAGCGGCCGAGCGTAACTGCGCACGATTAGACTGCTGGTTAATATTATTTATAATAAAACCGCTTACTGTCATTGGGATTAGTACAGAAAAGAAGATTACAAT
>CALUSJ010000136.1 GCA_944323405.1 Candidatus Gastranaerophilales bacterium | reverse complement strand
GCGCTGTTCTCGCTATACTCAATTAGGAAAACTAGAAAAAGCTAGTAGCCTTAAAGATTTATTTTAAGATTTACAAACAAGTCTTTTATAAGTTGTTGCTGAGAATTAAGTACTTCAAAAGATTGTTGTTTTGTAATTTTTATTGAAAGGAGTAATCAATGAAAACCTACAAAGCGATAATAGTACCGACAATTAGTGGCGGTAACATCGAAGTAAAAGTAAGCGCAAACAGCATAAATCAGGCAGCAGGCATAATTAGGACATTGCCTTATTTTAAGAGTTTTATAAGACAACCAGTACAAGAAAATACTAAAGATAACAATCTGACGGAACTTAGTGATTTAATCAGAAAAGCTAATGCAAAAAGCCAAGTCGATTTAGCAACAATTGATTAAGTAGTTGCTGTCATGTGTTATAATTAACACATGGCAAAGCGTTCACAAGCATTAGAAGTATATTTTTACGCAACAGGTTCAGGCAATGAACCTGTCAGAGAATGGTTAAAAGATTTACCCAAAGAAGATAAGAAAACTATCGGCTTTGATATCAAAACTGTTCAATACGGCTATCCTATCGGTATGCCGTTAACTAGAGTATTGCAAGGAACAGATGGTTTAGAAGAAATCCGCTGTAAACTTTCAAACGGCATAGCAAGAATAATATTTTATGTTGAAGACGATACAATGGTGTTATTGCACGCTTTCATAAAGAAAACGCAAAAAACACCGCAAAAAGAATTGGATGTTGCAATTAAACGTTATAAAGACTTAAGCAAAAGATAATATTATACGTTTGCCTAAATATTTTGCAACTTTTTCAATTGTGTTTAATGTTATAGATGTGTTTTCTGGGTCGAGGATACGGCAAATTGCTGTCCTTGATGTTTCAAGTTCTTTTGCAAGACGATTAACGGAAATGTTGTCAGCAATCATTTTCTGCTGCAATTCATATGCAATAACTCTTTTAATAGCAGCAGCTTCTGACTCTTGAAGAATTTCTTCTTCTTCGAGAAAACTATCGAAATTAGAGCCTATATGTTTTTTGTTGAGCATAGTCATACCTTTTATTAGTAAAATTAATGTTAAATTTACTAGTACTTTTATTAATAATTGTTATATTATTTATTGTACCAAATTTGGTACAAGTTTCAACCCCTGAATTAATTTTATAAATAGCAATAAAAGTATAAAGAATTCAATAATTCACTTTTTAAAATGCCCGATTTTCAATTTGTTATAGTCAGGTTATAGAGCATGGCTGTGTAGTCATGTATGCAAAATAAAGGAAAACAAAATATGACTATATTAAAAAGTAAACTAATGGAAGCACTGATTATTATTTTATTTGGGCTGATTGTACTAATAATAATTGCTCATTTTTTTCCAGTTGAGTTAAGTTTGATTATTGAATTTCTTAAAGCCATTTCTTGCTTTGTAAAATAACAAAAGAATATAAGACTTTTTGTATAAAATATCTACAAATCCAAACTTAAATACACATCATCCATTTCATCTTGAGTAATTCCTATATAGCGGAGTGTTACAGCAGGTGATGAGTGATTAAAAAGCTTTTGAATAAGTGTTATGTCGTAGCCGTTGTTGTAGGCATGGTAGCCAAAAGTCTTTCTTAGTGTATGAGTGCCAATTTTTTCTTTTATTCCGACAGATTTTGCTACATCATTGATAATTTTATATGCCTGTTGCCTAAGTAAAAAACCCTTATTCTTTCTTGATATGAATAAAGGCTCATTTTCGTTATATTCTCTTGTCTTTAAATATTCTTTCAGTGCGGATTTTGTACTGTTTGATAGCGGAAAATCTTTGAACTTATTTGTCTTTTTCTCTCTTAGTCGTATTCTGTCTTTGATTTTCCCTTTTTCACTAACATCTGATATTCTAAGCTTCAGCAAATCACTTATTCTAAGCCCTGAATTTATGCCAAGAACAAACAAGCAGTAGTCACGCAGATTCTGCTGCTTAAGCAGCTTTTTGATTGTATCTATCTTTTTTAAATCTCGTATTGGCTGAACAAATTCCATAATTTTTACCTCATAAGGTAGCTGAAATACAGTCATAATCAATAATACATAATATATTTATATTATAAATTGTGTATTATTCAGCGTACATACTAATATTTACAGGGTTTTACAAAGGTATTGCAATTAAAACAGAGTAATAAACAGAGGTAAAATAACGAATGATACAAAATATAATTATGTATTATTCAAACTAGCATTAGTTTAAGTAATTTTTCTTACAAAACAAATGATTTTACAGAATAACCATAGTAAAATTCTTGCAGATATTAAATATAAAATATAATAAACACACCAGAAAGTTTAGTCAGATTAATTCTAGAATCATTCTAGTCAAAATCAAACAAACATTTAGCCGGAATTTCAAGTGCTTCAGCAATTTTAAAAATCATTTTCAGATTCGGATATTTTTCAGAGCGTTCAATTTTTCCGATATATGAAACATCACAGCCAACCAGTTCCGACATTCGTCCTTTGCTGTATTTTTTTAGTTCTCTATAACGTTTTACGTTTTGTGCAAACTTTATGCAATTGTCCTCGCTCATAAAAAATATTGTGCTATAATACTCACAGTCTAGTGTAGACTAATGGTCTAATAATAATTTTTGTTACGACAAAT
>CALUSJ010000135.1 GCA_944323405.1 Candidatus Gastranaerophilales bacterium | reverse complement strand
GTATATGACAATGATTTATCTTGCTATAGATATTGGGTTACGTGAGGGTGAGCTTACAGGGTTGAAGTGGGAAGATATAAACTTTGACACCTGCGAAGTGAATATTAACAAACAACGACATTATATTACAGGTTATGGCAATATTGAAGGTAAACCAAAAACAGAGGCAGGAATAAGAACTGTTACAGCCTCAAAAACTGTAATATCTCTATTGAAGGAATACAAGAAACAACAAAATGAAAACAGGCTTAAATTTGGTACAGCTTGGCAAAATGGTAAATATGTATTCTTGCATGAAGATGGCAGTCCAATAAGTACACAACTTCCTTATAAGTGGTTTACAAAATTCTTAAACCGTCATAACTTACCGAAAATAACATTCCACCAACTCCGCCATACAAATGCAAGCCTGCTGATTTCATCAGGGGAGGACATTGTAACAGTAAGCGGAAGACTCGGTCATGCTGATAAAAATGTTACTCTCAATACATACTCTCACATAATCAAATCGAAAGAAGCACAGGTAGCAAATAAAATGGATGAGTTTTATGCTAGATTACAAGTTTGTAATGTTAAATCTTAATTTTTAATTAAATTTTATTAAATCTTTTCTTATACAGGTTATAATTCAAATGCATATTAGATTCAAAATTATTATAAGTATGGAAAGGATGCAATGACAATTAAAGATATTTTTGTAGCTATGCCATTTGGTATAAAACAGGCTAAGAAAAGACGTTATAAAATAGATTTTGATAGAGTTTATGATAAAGCTATAAGACCAGCTACAGAAGAATTGGGGTTACAAGTTATACGTGCCGATGAAGAACAGGATGGAGGTATTATTCATGCTTTAATGATTGAACGGCTAATTTGTACTGATATTGTAATTGTTGACATTACAAATGAAAATCCTAATGTATATTATGAGCTAGGTATTCGTCATTGTGCTAGACCTTATTCTACAATACTTATTTATGATAAAAATACAAGGTTACCATTTGATATTCAACCGCTTAGAGCAATTCCTTACGAACTTGACAAAGGAGTAATAACAGAAAAAGCTGCTATAGATTTAAAAGATAAATTAGTAGAACGACTCAAAAATGTAATTAGTTGCGACTGTAAATGTGATAGTCTTCCGTTTGCATTGATAGATAATTTTCCTAAAACAGAACTTGATGATACAAAACTACATATATATCAAGACTTACAAAAACAAAGAAACATATTTAAATCACAATTAGAAAAGATAGAAGATATTAATAACCTTTATTCTATAATTAAATCAATGCAAGACACCTATTTCCCTTTTAAGTATTTAATTTTTGAAATCATTAAAGGTTTTCAGAAAATAAAAGCATGGAATGAATTACTTGATTTTATTCATAATAGTTTAGACAATGAGGTCAAGAACTACGTATATGTCCGTCAACAAGAAGCTTTAGCTTATAATAAGAGTGGACAAGAAGGAGATGAAAAGACTTCTTTATTCTTATTAGAAGAAATCTTAAAAGATTATGGTGAATCAAGTGAAACATATGGTTTAATTGGTAGTGCTTATAAAAAACTTGCAATGAAATTTCAAGAAACAATTTCATTTCCAAGTTATTTAGAGAAGGCGATAAATGCATATCGAAATGGTTTTGAAATGGATTCAAGAAATTATTATACAGGTATAAATTTAGCAACTCTATTACTTGTACAAAATAAGGATGAAGCAGAAGAAGAACTTACTAAGATTTTACCTGTCATAACGTATAATATAGAACTTAATGATTTCTCAATAAGCAACGATTATTGGTTACTTGCAACTGCTTACGAGTTATATATACTCAATAAAGACTTTGCAAAAGCTGAAAATGTTTTAGGCATTATATCAACCTTACAAACTCAACCTTCAACATGGATGTATGAAACAACGATAAAAAATCTCACTTTAATAAAAAAAGTTTATGAAAATTATAAAATTAAAACCGATTGGTTTGATATGTTTATTACAGTTTTACAAATTAAGGAGAATTAAAATGTCAAGATTAAGAAAAATTTTTATTTCACACTGTTGGGATTATGATAATGACTACAATACAATAAAAACGTGGTTAGATAATGCGTTATACTATACATTCTCAGATTACAGCATTTCTATAGAGAAAAAATTATTAGGGCTTAATAATTCAGAACTAAAGACTGCTATTGCAGAGCAAATTAGGCAATGTAGTGTATTTATTGTTCCAACTGCAGTATATTCTTCATGTAGTGACTGGGTAAAGTTTGAAGTTCAAACCGCCGTAAATATGGGTAAACCTATTTTAGCAGTTGTTCCATGGGGGCAAAAACATAATTCAGTATTGGTAACAACCTGTGCAGATAAAACCGTTGGTTGGAATTCTAATAGTGTTATAGATGGTATTAAAGAATTAACAAAGTGATAACTTGGAAGGATAAGTATGTCAAACATAAGTGATGAAGCTAAAAAATATGACTGTTTCATTTCTCATGCCTCAGAAGATAAACCTGATTTTGTGGAGGCTCTTGTTAATAATCTGGAATCAAAGGGAATAAAAGTTTGGTATGATGCTCATATCATGAATATTGGAGATAGTCTACGCGAGTCTATTGACAAGGGATTAAAAAATTCTTTATGTGGTGTTGTTGTCTTAAGTAAAAATTTTTTTGCAAAACAATGGACGGATTATGAATTAAATGGATTAGTCGCAAGACAAAATAGCGATGGTAAAAAGACTATATTACCTATTTGGCATAATGTTACAGTTGAGGAAGTAAGGCAGTATTCACTCTCTTTATCAGATATATTTGCGGGGGATTCTAGTTCAGGAGTAGAAACTGTTGCAAGAAGTATTATAAAAACAATAAACAATTTAAAATCTACAGAAAATCAAGTGGAAGAGGAAAATTACAGTGATGTTGGCAAGGAGTCTTCAGCTTTAATCGAAAAATATGAGAATGACAATAGTCATAATATTCAAACAAAAGATGCAAAGCAAATAATAGAAGATTTAATTTTAGATGATAAAAACATCATTCGTGTTCATAAATTTATAAATGGACAAGCAGAAGAATTAATAAATACATTGACTGACGACTTCTCAAATTTAGCTAAAATTCAACAACCTTTATACAACACATTTTATGAACGAACATTGGCTTATGATTCATATTGTGAAAAAATACTTTCAATAATAATCACAGGTGCTTATTGGGGAAGTGAAAAATATAATAATTTATGGATTAATTTATTTAAACGTTTTGCAAATCTTAAAGTAATTGAATCAGGGTATACTTCACTAATAGATTTTCAAAAATATCCATCTTTATTAATTTATTATGCTTTATTAATAATTGAACTTATTAAAGAAGATTATGAAATGTTATATAAAATATTTCATGGATTTGACATAAATGATTATAATACCAATAATAGTACAGAACCTATAGGGATATATAATCCTAATAATATTGTTCGTCCAGAAGTCTTTAATAATATTTTACAGCAACGCTATAAAACTCCTATTAATGACCATTTACATGATGTATTACGACCATTATTTGCTGATATTATTCCCGATGACAATGAATTTGCAAATATCTTTGATAGAGTCGAATATTTTATAGGCTTAGAATTTAGTAATGTTAGATTAGATAGTTCATATGGATTTTGGGCTCCTACAGGACGTTTTTTATGGCGATATAGTAATTTCTATGGAATAGATTCTGATTATACAAGTAAATTGCATCCTGCTAAATTTATTGATAAGTTGGCACAACAAGGAACTGTTTTTAGTTACAACCTTTTGGGAAAAACAGAAGAAAGATATAATAAAATATCTGAAAAATACATAGAATTTATTAAAAGAATTAATTTTTATTAGTTCAATAGTATCTTTTTATGCTATAATACCTATAAAATCAGCATAAAGAGGTGGCATGTTCTTATTCTACATAGACGAATCAGGGGAGATTGCATATAATTCAGGTTCAAAGTATTTTGTGTTTAATGCTTTAGGCATAAATGCAAATGACTGGAAAGCTATTAACCATAAAGTTAATGTGTTAAAAACTGCTGTTTTCAAAACTAACTCTGCTCCTATCTTAGAGGTCAAATCTAACTGGATAAGATTTCCAAAGGAAAGAGAAAAACATAAATATCTTGCTAATTTATCTAAAGATGAATTAATACAGCTTTCCTGCGGGTTAATGGATATTATTGTCAATAATAACTGTACTTTAATTTCTACAGTTATTAACAAAGACTCTCTACTAAGACACTATGGGATAAATAAACCGGAACCTAACATTTTTGCTATTCAGTATTTGTTAGAAAGAATTTCACTCTTTATGGCATTTAACCATCCTGATGAACAAGCGATTGTTATTATGGATAAATGCTCGGATAGTATAGAAAAGATGTTAAACAGAACTCACACTTTACAGGTTGAAGAAGGTTACTCTTGGAAAGGAATTAAAAATATAATTGAAAATATTATGTTTGTTGATTCACAATATAATAATTTTATCCAATTAACAGACTTATGTGCATATAATGTAAATCGTGCTTTCAAAGATGATAATCCTGAATATCTATTTTTCAAAATGTTATTGCCAAAATTTGCTTATAATCAGAAAACAGGAAGCTTAAATAA
>CALUSJ010000134.1 GCA_944323405.1 Candidatus Gastranaerophilales bacterium | reverse complement strand
TCATCGTATCAACACCATCTTTAGAAGAAATATCTCCAAATAAACATACATCATCTCTTAATGATTCAAGTAATTCACTACTTACATCCTTTATTCTTTTATAGTCTTTTTCAGCCCATTTCAAATACTTTTGATTAACGGCTTTAAAATTTGTTTGACTAGGATTAGAATTTACTATTGGATTAATCTTCATTACACACACTCCTTTTTATAGGTTTATTATACATCAACATTTAATCGTTGTAAATTTTTAACTAACCCAAAATACTCAAACCATTTGAACTAAATAATTAACCTATGTGTTTCTTTACATTTATCAAAGTCTACATTTATTAACAAATAAAAAGGAGGATTAAAGAATCTTCCTTTTATTTATTAATTTAAATATTATTTCAATTTATCATACTCATCATCTTTAACAGGTTCCAGCCACTCGTTCGAAGTCTCAACTCCATCTAGTTCAACAGCGAGATGTGAGAACCAGGAGTTAGGAGCTGCACCGTGCCAGTGTTTAACATTTGCTGGGATATTTATTACATCACCTGGTTTCATCTCTATAGGTTCTTTTCCCCACTCCTGATAGAATCCTCGGCCGCCTACTGCAATCAACATCTGGCCGCCGCCTGATTTTGCTTTATGAATATGCCAGTTGTTTCTGCATCTAGGTTCAAATGTAACATTAGATATTTTCACCTGCTGCGTTGATATTGGAGCTAAATAGCTTTGGCCTATGAAATATTTTGCATAAGCGTTATTAGGCTCTCCTATCGGGAACATTATAGTTTTTGCGTAGGCTTCTTTTTCTGTTATAGCTGGTTCATCATCAGTCCAAACTTCTTTTGCTAAATTAAATACTGCCCAGGCTTTAGGCCAGCCTGCATAAAAAGAATTATGAGTAATTATTGCAACAATTTCTGGTTTTGTAACTCCGTTCTTTTTTGCTGTTTCAAGATGATATTTCAAAGAAGAATCAACCACACCCTGTGACATTAGTGAAACTACTGTTATTATGCTTCTTGTTTTTAAATCAATATCTTGATTGTTCCAGTTTTCTCCAAATAAAATATCATCATTAAAATGTGCAAACTCTGGTGCAAAGTTACCAAGTTGAACTCTTCCTGCTGTTTGTGTAATCTTTCCCATATTAGCTCCTTTATTCAATTCTTTATTTGTTTTTGCTATACAAGGGTTTAAAACAAAACCTGTTATCAATGCTGTTACAGTTAATATAGCTAACGATTTGTTTTTCATACTATATTCTCCTATAAGTTTTATATATTTTTCCCGAGTTCATACGCTTGTTTAACAAACGGGGTGTTATTAACACTTCCTTCTGTCCAGACTCCTGATGCAATAACTTTTCCTGCATCAGACCAGCCGAGATAATTCAACAGTGTTTCATAGTGATTGATTATGGGCTGTGCTGTTTTTGCAGATGTATCAGCATAAGTTAAAATCAATACAGATTTTTTAGGCTTGTGGATTTGTTCGTTAATTGCATAAAATCTGTCTATAACGGCTTTGATTTGTGCTGAAATTCCGAAATAATACACAGGAGTTGCAAAAACAACTGCATCAGCATCAACAATGTTTGTCTTTACAAATTCAAAATCATCTTTAAAAACACATTGTCCGTTCATCCCGCATTTGTTGCAGGCAATGCAAGGATGTACATTTTTGAATGCAGAATCAAACCTTAAGACAGTATGCCCTGCCTCTTGGGCTCCTTTTATAAAATTGTCTGCTAAAGTATTTGAATTACCGTTTTTTCTAGGACTTCCCGTAATAACAAGTATCTTCATCTTTTTGCCTCCTGTTTTGTTGTTTGAAAATACGGCTGAACCGGCAATTATAGCTCCGGCAGCTGTAATAAGTGTATTCTTAATAAATTTTCGTCTATCCATTTATTTTAAACCTTTTTATAATCCTAACACTTTAGAGCGGCTCTATGTCAAGTCTTTTATCTCTAAAATTTTTACATTTTTGTTGGAAAAATTTTATATGATATAATTGCTTTATGAATACTATTGGAATTATAGCGTTATCTGGGGTTATTGATAAAGATAAACTAAATAATGCAAAGAGTTTTATTGAGTCATTAGGGTATGAGGTTAAACTTTCCAGAAATATTTTTGATAAAAAACGTTATCTTGCCGGTACTGATAAAGAGAAATTAGAAGAATTATATAGCTTTTTTCAGGATGACAAAATAGATATTATCATGTGTGCAAGGGGCGGATATGGTGCTATAAGGCTTGTTAATGAGATTGATTATGAGATAATAAAAAGCAATCAAAAACCTTTCATTGGATTTTCGGATGTAACGGCTTTGCTTTTGATGATTTATCAAAAGACTGGGATAACAACTTATCATGGGCCGATGGCATGTTCGGATTTCGGTTTGCGCAGCAGTAATAATTTGAAAAGTTGGAACGGCTTATTTGCGGCTCTAAATGGTGAGGCTTTAGAGTTTAGCGGTGAAAAATGTTATAACGAAGGCGTTTCGAGAGGAATTATTTGGGGTGGAAATCTTTCAACAGTCGTTTCTTTATGTGGTTTGGATTTTATTCCTGAAAAGGAGTTTATTTTCTTTGCGGAAGATTTAAACGAGCCTGTTTATAAAATTGATAGGATGTTTCAGCAGTTAATAAATATTGATAAATTTAGGAATAATTGCTGCGGGATTGTCTTGGGAGATTTTTTGGATGTTGACAGTCAGGAATGGCTTGATGATTATTTTAAAGAGCTTGCTTCAGGGTTAAAGATTCCTGTGGTGTCGGGGTTCAAAATTACTCATAAAAACGAAAAAATAACTTTGCCAATAGGCAGAATGTTTAAACTTGATGCAGCAAAGTTAAAGCTTTCTTTGTGTTAGCTGAGACTTATTGGGTAGTCTGGCTGGGTTGTGATATAATCAAAAAGTAGAAATTACCAAAGAGGGAGGGGATATTTTGGATTTAATACAATCAATTTTAATGGGAATTGTACAAGGTTTAAGTGAGTTTTTGCCAATTTCAAGCTCTGCTCATTTGGTATTTACTTCTAATTTTTACAAGGTTTTTAAGGGGATAGAAATCGTTCAGGAGTCTAACCAAGAAATCTTTCTTGATATAATGCTTCATTTGGGAACATTAGTTGCAGTTTTGATATATTTTAGAAAAGAAATTTGGGATATAATAAGGGCTTTGTATTTGGGATTGAAAAATAGAGATTATTCGTCTAGAGACTTTAAGCTCGGGGTTTATATAATTTTAGGAACAATAATAACAGTATTGATAGCATATCCGTTGAATGAAGTTGCAGGAGGGCTTGTATTTCAGCCGTCAGTTGTAGGGCTTCTTCTGGTTGGAACTGGTTTATTGCTTTTATTCAGCGAATTTTGGGCAAAAAGACATCCTAATAAAAAGGATATTTCTTTAAAAAACTCTATATTGATAGCTATAGCACAAGGTTTGGCTGCTCTGCCCGGATTCTCCCGCTCTGGTTTAACTATTTCAACAGGGCTTTTAAGCGGTATGGAAAGGACAACTGCTGCGAGATATTCATTTTTGCTGAGTATTCCAATAATTTTAGGCGCCTCTATGGTTTATCCATTGGTAAAAATAGATTATCACGAGATTATAACCTACAATTGGCCTGCAATTGCCGCTGGAACAGCAGTTTCAGGGGTTGTGGGCTATATCTGTATTAAGTATTTTCTAAAATTTGTTTCAAAGTTTTCATTGGGAATTTTCGGGTATTACTGCTTAATAGTCGGAGTTGGAACTGCAATATTTTTTATGGGGAGGTAGGTTATGAGAGAATTTATAGAACATACTTTATTGAAACAGGATGCAACAATAAATGAAGTTAGGAAAATTCTTGATGAAGCTGTAGAATATAAGTTTTTGGGAGTTTGTGTAAATCCTTGTTATGTAAAATTTGCAAAGCAATATTTAAAAGAAAATGGCGGAGAGGATATAAAAGTTGTTACTGTTATAGGTTTTCCTCTAGGCCAGAATACAACTGAAATAAAAGTTCTTGAAACAATAGATGCTGTAAAAAATGGTGCGGATGAAATTGACATGGTGATAAATGTTGGCAAACTTAAGGATTGCGATGACGAGTATATCACTAATGAGATTAAGGGTATAAAAATGGCATGCCAGGGTAAAAACTTAAAAGTAATTTTGGAAACAGATTTGCTAACAAAGGAAGAGATTGTACGGGCTTGTCAGCTTGCTATAAAAGGCGGTGCAGATTTTGTAAAGACATCAACAGGTTTTGTTAAAAACGGAGTAGGTGCAAAAGTCGAAGATGTGAAACTCATGTATGAAACAGTAAAGGATGCCGGCATGGAAGTTAAAGCTTCTGGCGGGGTAAGAGATGGAGAAACTGCGCAAAAGATGATTGAAGCAGGCGCTTCAAGAATTGGAACGAGCTCTGGTGTAAAAATAGTAGCAGGAGAATAATTTTATTTGGATTTTTGAACAAATATTTTTATTTTTCGTTATACTGATATAGAGGTAACGAAATGGATAAAAAATGCTCAAATTACGAAGGTTTATTTGTTTTTTCAGATGAAGAAATCTTAAACAAGCATCTACAGGAATGCGAAGATTGTCGTCAGGAACAGCAAAAAATGGATAGGGTTTCTGAATTGATTGATGAAGTAAAGCTGTATTATCGGGCAAAAAATAAGAGACGGCCTAAGATGCGGGTTGCTTGTGCGATGTTTCTGTTGATGTTTTCAACGCTTACAGCCGGAGTAGTTGTAAATGATGAAGACATGATGGATACTTTAAGATACGGTGAAACTCTTTCTGCCGAAGATTTAGGTTTTCCTGTTGATTCTTATGGACTCTTGATGGTGGATGAATGAATTTTAACGAAATAATTAAACATAATAAACAGAATATTAAAAATATAGTTAAGCTTATTACAAAGCAAGAAAATGAAGATATAGAACAAGAAGTTTATATTAAGCTTTGGAAGAACTCTGAAAAGTATGAGGAACGGGGTTCTTTGAAGAGCTGGGTAAACACGGTTGCAAAAAATACGTCTAAAGATTATTTGAAATCAGCAAAAGTTAAATACGAACAAAATTCGACATCGGATGAATATACATTATCTGTTATAAAGGATAAGAAAAAGAATCCAGAAGATAGCTTAATAACAACAGAAAGACAGCAAAGAATTATTAATGCTATAGAAGGATTAAAGCCCAAGTTGAAAGAAACAATTATGTTATGTGAAATTTATGGATATACATATGAAGAAGCTTCAAAAAAACTAAATTGTCCAATTGGAACGATTAAATCGAGAATATATAACGCAAAGAAAGAGTTAGCAGAAGTGTTAGAAGATTTATTGTAAAAAAGCGAGGTAACTTATGAAAAAATTAGCAGTTTTATTATGTGCACTTTCTGTTGTTTCAACAGCAGCAGTGATGGCCGCAGAAACAACAGCGGCAGCAGAGGACTCTGCGGTAAAAAATGTAGAGAGTGAGGCTCCGGCAAAAGCTGGAGTAAATGAAGGTATAAAAAATCCTGAGGGGATAAAAAATCGACCTTCAAAAGAGGAAATGATTAAGATTCGAAAAGCTCGTGAAGCAGCATTTGAACAGAAATTAGGCTTAACTGATGAGCAGAAAGCAAAAGCAAAAGAACTTCGTATAAAAGGTCATGAGCAAATGAAGCCGATTATGGAACAAATTTTTGCGAAGAAAAAAGAAGCAGAGATGGTAAAACGTTCGAGAATAGCAACTTGGGCTCAAGAAGAAAAACTTGCAGCAATAGATAAGGAGCTTCAAGAGTTAGAAAATCAGGCTAAATCTATTAGAAAGCAAAACATGAAAGATTTTGAATCAATCTTGACTCGAGATCAGAAAAAAATCCTTAAGCAAATGAAGAAAGAGGGAAGACAGAAGTTTGAGGAAAGAAAGAAGTTGTGTCCGCCGCCCTGTCCGGCAGAAAAAGTTCAGCCGGTAGAAGAAGCGGGTGAAAAATAGAAGCAAGATATTAGTACGGCCGAAAACATTTAGTTTTCGGCCGTTTTGCATTGTGTGAGTTTACTTATGAAATGAAAGAGGTTAATTAGTTTGGTTTAAAGCTTCTGCTGCTCTTTGCGCAGCGATTGCAACTTGCGGATTTGTGTCTGCTTGAGCCAGTGTATACAATGTTGTTAACTCTTCTTTGTATTCAGGACGTTGAATGTGTCTTAAAGCATCAATAGAAGCTACTTTTACACTGGCATTCTGGCTATATCTCAAAGAATCAACCATTGCAGAGACTCCCGGAATATCCGTCATTGGTACAATATTTCCAGTTTGTTTTTCAACTTCGTCTACATAGATTTTTGCAAGAATTGCCATTGTGTACAGTGCATATTCTTTGTTTCTTTCGGCTAATTCCATTGGAGAAAGCTCATTTGCAATTGCAAAATCTTTTTCAGTTAGTTTGTAAGGAAGATTAACAGGAGCTTTTGGGTTATTTTGTTCAGCATTTGCTTTAACTATATAGTTTGTTATAACCTTTTTTCTGGCTTCTACCTGTGCATCAGTCGGTGGTGCCAGGTTTACAGAATCTTTCTTTGAGATTTCAATTAAGCTTCCAAATACATCTCTTACAATATAAGGAACCGCATTTTCAGGGTTGTCTAATGAGATTCTAGCGATTTCTTCCATTTGAAGTGCTTGTGTGTCAAAATCACTGCTTGTTAAATTAGATACAACAAGCGGAATATCTACATCTGGTAAAATCTCTTCAGAAGGAATTATTTCCGGCTTTTTATTTTCAATTTCTTTTGTTTCAGCTTCCATAACTTTAACATCATCGTTGATGTTATCTTTGTTTTCAGCTTCTACTGTTGTATAGTTAGGAGCAGGAACTTCTGTTGTTTGCGCTTCCTTGACGGGGGCTTCTGTATTAGCGTCCTGTGGTTTGGAGTTTGTTGTAGATGCGAAAGTTTCAGGTTTTGTATCTTCGCCATCTGGGGTTGTTATTAAGGCTTGTTCTGTAGTGTTTTCGTTTTCTTGTTCAAGCTCTGTATCATTTTTTATTTCTGTTTCAGCATCAGTTTCTTCTGTTTCCTCAGTTTCTTCTTGCTGGATACCGTTTATACCTTCAAGTTCAAGCTCATTTTCCATTTTAGGAAGTATTACATTTGTTGTATGGTATGCGATAAAGCCTTGAGGCATCCTTACAGGCTGAATATTTGCCATTTCATAGGTTACAGGAGTTTCAGCTTCTGGATAATCATATATTTTTTTTGATTCGGTGTTTACTGTAGGGTTGTCGATATCAATATTAACGGCATTATATACCCCATTATCATTAGTAAGTGTATTTACATTATTGCCGGCATTTACTTCAGGCTTCTTAATATTTATTTTTACTGCATTATAAACCGGGCGATTAATATTATTGTCTACAGATTGAACCATATTTATTCCTTTCAAAAAACTACACTTATGTTATAATTAAACCCTTAAATAAAAAAAATTGCCCTTTCAAAATAAGATTTTTACAAAAATTTACAAAACTTTTCCTGTAATAAATTTTGCCATTAAATTGTTAAATTTACTGTTTGTTGCTGTTATAATTGTTTTATGGCACAGAGAAAATTCGATTTTTATATAGTTCCAACTCCCATTGGAAATATTGAAGATATTACTTTAAGGGCAATCGAAATCCTTAAAGAAGTCGACTTTATTGCTTGCGAGGATACGAGAGTTACCCAGAAACTTCTTAATCATTATGATATAAAAACTAAATGTGTTTCTTACCATAAGTATAATGAGAGAGAAAGAGTTGATTTCTTTTTAGCAGAGCTAGCGTCGGGTAAATCAATAGCACTTGTGTCTGATGCAGGTACGCCAATGATTTGCGACCCGGGTGAGGTTATAATAAAAGAAATAAGACAAAACGGCTATAGTGTAACTTCGCTTCCAGGAGCTTCTGCTGTTACGGTGTTTTTATCACAAATCCCTAAGGGAAGTGAAGAATTCTGTTTTATAGGCTTTATACCAAGGAGCGAGACTCAAATAAAGGCGCAAGTAGAAAAGTATGCTGGTACAAATCTCGTTTTCTATGATTCACCTGAGCGGATTCTTAAAACGTTAAATGTTATAAAAAATTCAAGAGGTGATATAAAAGTTTCACTGGCTCGAGAATTAACAAAACTATTTGAAGAAGTGATAACGGATAAGATTTCAAACATACTTGACTATTACAAAGAAGGTATTAAGGGTGAGATTGTTTGTATGGTTTATGCAGATAGTGAGCCAGAAAATAAAGATTTAGAGCTTAAGATAAGGGAGCTGAAGAATAAGGGTTTTAAAGATAAAGAGGTTTCTGTAATATTGTCGTCATTATTTGGTTTAAGCAAAAACGAAGTTTATCAACAGAGTTTATTATGTAAATAATTGTAACAAATCTTGTAAAAATCCTAAAGTTTTAAAAAAAAATGCCGATAAGAATAATACAAAGCAAAATACATTTATCGGAAAGGACAATAGGATATGTTAAAGAAACTCACTACCCCAACAAATAATACATTTAGCGGAGTTGAATTCATATTAAGAGGGGCTAAAAAACGCAGAACAATGGCAGTTTCGAATGCAGTTACAATAAATTCTGAATCCGGGATTCAGGTTAAGTTGCAAGCTGTAAAATAATAAGGGCTGTCTTGGGATAAGATAGTTGAGAGTATAAATAATCCTGATTTTTTTTATAAGAATCGGGATTTTTTTTAGGCGGTAATTGATAGACAAAGGTGATAGGGGGTTAGAAGCTAGTGAATGGTGAATGGTGAAGAGTGAAGGGAACATTTTAGGTAGCTTACTCACCTTTATTTGAAGGATATCCTCCATTTCTATAGCCTATGCCGGCCCTATAACCAGATATAGCATACATTAAAGGCAATGCCGGTTCTATCCATTTCAGACCAGACATAACAGCGACTGTTGCAATATCATCTGCGTGTAAACCTATATCAAGTGCTTCCGGGTGCCTTTCTGCATAAACATTATTTTTGCTTTTTTTAGCAAATATCGGATTGATTATTTTATTTCCTATAATATTAGCAATAGCGCTTCCACCAACTATCCCTGTTGTGATAATGCCGCCAGTCATTCCAAGAGCACGTCCGCCTTTTGATTTAACACCTGATTTCTCCATTATGCCAAGAGCTGCTCCGGCACCTATATTACAGAGAAATATGTTCGCTAAATATTGATACGCCCCTTCCTTAATTTTATCTGGGATTTTTTCCTTCCAGTTTTTTGTGCTGAGATAATCTCCGAGAATCCCTCCGCCTATTCCGCCTAATACTGGTATCAGCCCAAAAATTGATAATCTGCTGATTTCTGAAAAAATCTCTTTTGAAGTAATATTTTCTGGATCAGGAATAAATTTATTTAAGAAAATTTTATCATCAATTGTTTTATAGAGTTTTTTTACTTCATTGAAGCTCAAAATATTATTCTTTGATTTATGTAAAATATCTTTTATATCATTATTTACCGAATTATTTTTTATAAATTCATCAACGAGCAAAGAGTTATTTTTCTTTATTCCTTTTATGCTTTCAGGAACTTTTTTGAATATTTTATTCGTAATTGCAGGAGCTGCAAGAGCTGAGATTGTTGTAAAGATAATTGTTGTCCCAATTCTTGCTGCTTCCTGTTTTCTATTTGGTTCAGGCTCTTTTTTGATTTGAGATACACCATAAAGCCCGCAGCCTGTTAATAAAATGGCCGGTACGCTCTTTTGGAATTTTGCAACCAAAAGCGGCTGGTCAAGAAACTTGCCTGCTATTTTTAATATTTTCATTTCTATGCTCCTACTTGTTATCTTGTAAGTATTTTTCTACAAATTCAACGATTTTGTTGAAAGCTTGCTCTGAAATTACATGCTCAACTCTGCAAGCATTTTGAGAGGCCTCTATTTTATCAAGTCCGATAATCTCTTCAAAAAATTTTTGAAGAGTTGTATGCCTAGCAACGACATTTCTGGCTTCTTTCAACCCCTCTTCTGTCATGATTATACTGCCGTAACGGTCGTAAATAAGCAGTTTTTTGCCTGCAAGCTTGTTTAATGCTTCTGTTACAGATGCTCTGCTTACATTAAGCTCTTTTGAGATATCTATCGCCCTTACAATTTTATTTGCATCAATATAATTGCAAATTACCTCAAGATAATCTTCTAAACTGGAAGTTAGTTTTTCTTTCACAAATTTACTCCACAATGTAACCTTAAAGAAAATTGTAAGGCATGCCTAACATCTTGTCAAGTCCTTATATTGTTAATGTATAGTATGCTCTTTTCTCTCCACTTAGCTGCGCTTGCTTTATTAGTTCACCTTGGTACAAATGTAAATTTTTGTAACGTTTGCAATAAAAAAGTGTTATAAAAAATGTTCAATGTGGCATTAATAAAGTATAATACTAAAAGGATATAGTATACGATGTCGTCGAATTTAAAAGAGCTTTATACAAGGAAAGAAGTGTGTATTTGCCTCAAACCCGCTTGTAGTCATGCTTTCGGGGGGGGGGTAACTCTATATACCTGCTCTGACGAGCATTTCAAGGATAAAACCTCATTAACTTCTTCTCAACCCCTAAACTCCTCAACTCCTAAACTTTTCTCAGCCCCCTCCCTAGCTAGGGAGCGGATTTGCGGACGGACGAGGGGTAAATATATACTCCGGGTAGCGAGCAGACGTAGCCGGCAAGGCCGTATAGGCCTGAAGGCGAAGCTCTGGGAGCGTGAAGCAAATCCAAGACAGGGCCGGGGTGGGTGGACTTCCCCTTGGGGTAAAAGTCTTGAAAA
>CALUSJ010000133.1 GCA_944323405.1 Candidatus Gastranaerophilales bacterium | reverse complement strand
ACGAACAAAGGCTGGAAGCAATGGTCAGACAACAATTAAAAGAAGAATTTCCGAATATAGAAAAGAGTTCTTCATACGACTTGCTGGTTGATGCAGTCATCCACAATTATAAGTCAAAACAGCTTCAAGCCACAGATGACGCCGAAATTAAATAGTCATCACAAATTTATATGATAATAAAAACCCGTTAAGTCAATCTTAACGGGTTTTTGTTATATCTTCAGGAGCAGTATGGTTCCATTCAATATTTTCCTGAACTACTTTGGCAGGAAAGCCTGCTATAATAGTATTTTCTTTAACAAAATTTTTATTAACTACGGCACACATACCTACCACAGAATTGTTCGGGATGTTTACCCCTTTTAAGATTTTGGCATGAGCCCCCAGCCACACGTGGTTGCCAATATTTACACTTTTCCCAAAGTTATATGGTTCCGCCTGACCTTTTTCAAAAATAGCATGTCCATCTCCTGTCCAAAGTTCGGTATTGTATGAAAAAAGACACCCTTCACCGACAGAAAGTGTTAAATTATTACCATAAAGATGAAATTGTGCATTATTACAATCTGAATTCTTGCCGACCCTGAATGTATTATTACTTCCTCTTATAACTAAAGTTGCTTTTGAAAATCTAGCTGTCGAATCAATAATAATCTTATTATTTTGGCCAAAAACTTCCAGTTTCAGGCCATACTTTATTAAACGAGTACACTTGTCTTTCCCTTGGATAATAAGATGATATTCCGCACCTTTAGGACAGAATTGTGTATAGATATGGTTTTCACGAAGCTTCTTTCTTAGTCTGCTAAAAGGTATGAAGCCAGACAAAATTCTTATCAAAAAATTATTAATATAAATTAACTGTTTCATAAAATTACACCTACCCTAAAAAATATTCTATCACAGATTTATTTTTTTGTTTTTAATAAAATATTGTAGTATAAGAATATTATGAGAAAATTTACAGAAGAAGATTTCAAATCAGGTCACATTGATCTGCATATACATTCAAACTATTCAGACGGAAAAGCCGATTTTGAAAAAATTATAGAAGATGCAAAGAAATCTGGCTACAAACTAATCTCAATTACAGACCACAACACTGTAGAAGGGCATAAAAAATATAAAGATGAAATCCTGGTTCCAGGTGTAGAGTTCGACTGCTGGTTCGGATATGTATTTATCCATCTGCTTGCATATAACATAAATGTAAATCATCCGGCTCTTGAACCTTTTATGGCAAAAACCAAGGCTGAAACTGAAGGAGATGTAATAAGACTGTTTTCAAGAAGAAATGTTCCAAAACTCATAAAAGCCATTCACGAAGCCGGCGGTATTTCTATATTAGCACATCCAGCATGCTATTGGGCATTAAGTTTGGAAAATCTTGTCAAAAATCTTATGAAACTTGGTCTAGACGGGATTGAAGTCTACTATCCTTATCCCAGATTCAGGAAAATAGTTAAATTCCACTCCGCTAAAGATGTGAAAAGAATTGCAGACAAATACCCTTCTTTAATCCAAACCGGCGGAACAGATTTTCACGGAGAGAATTTCCTTAGACATTAGATTGATTAACCTCTCTTTCTAACTCCAGCAGCATTTTTTTAATTCTGTGTATTATCTACTTATCGGCTAATACTTTCGAATTACACCCACTCGATATTTATAATATTGAAAAAAGATTATTATATACTAGAATTAGTAATAAGAACTAGACAGGAGTGGAGTTTTTATGAGTATTAATAAGAAAAAATTAACAATTCAAATACTTACTGTTATTGGCTTTTTGCTTACAATCAAGCTTGCATGCATATATTATGTAGCAAACTATGAAAAGTATGCACTATCAAGTTTTTGTTCAATTAATGACTTTATTGACTGCGACGGTGCTGCAAAATCTTCAGTTTCCCAGTTCTGGGGAATTCCGCTCGCTTATTGGGGAATGCTTTTTTATATAACGGTGTTTTTCCTAACTATAGTTGATAAACTTAAACAGGTAAAATTTCTTAAGTTTTTGGAAGTTTTCAAGAATCCATTATCTTATATAGCAACACTGGGCACAATTGCTTTTGCTTGTTCAATGGTTCTTGCGGGATTGAGTTTGTTTAAAATTCATAAATTGTGTATTCTTTGCGTCATTACATATTTTATGAACTTATTAATAGCGCTTGTTGCATCACATGGCAAGTTAAAAGACAATATAAAACGTGTTGCAACTGCCGTCGTAAATTCTGTAAAAGGGCCTAAAAAATATCCCAGAATTATTGCTGTTTTAATTTTTGCACTATTTTTCTACCCTAAAGCCCTTATTGTACTATTAATTTTTGTGCCATTCCTATTTACATACAGCGAATTTAAAATCACTTTTATAGACTTTATAGACGGGGCAAAAAAATATCCGAAAACTTTTGTCGTGCTTCTTGTTCTTGCGATATCGTTCTTTACATACAGCGGTGTTACATATAATTTTGTACCGCATATAAAGAAACAAAAAGCCATTTTGAAATATCGCAAGATTAAGTTTAACCCGTACAGAGTTAAAGGAAATACACTCGGCAGCGAAAAGGCTGATGTTGTAATTGAACTTTATTCAGACTATGTATGCCCTTTGTGTTACATTCATAATATTATGCTTCATCAGGCAGCAAAAGAGTTTTCTAATATTAAAATCATTCACCATAATTATCCTTTTGATAAAGAATGCAACCCTTATATCAGCTTTAACATGCATCCAAACGCCTGTTTTATGGCACGTGGTGCAATTGCGGCCAGAAACCAGGGTAATTATTGGGAAATGAGTTCTCTATTATATGAAAACCAGCCTACCAAAATGGAAGATATGCTGAAACTTGCTAAACAATTAAATTTCAATGAAGCAGAGTTTATTTCTGATTTTGAATCTGATAAAACCTCTAAAGAAATTGAAGCAGAATTAAATAAAGCCGTCGATTTGAATATTGACAGTACTCCGACAATGTATGTTAACGGAGATAAAATCGTCGGAGTTAAACCTTATTATGAATTGAAGGAAATATTAATAAAGCATGGGGCAAAACGAAAATAATAAAATACTAATCCATGCCTGCTGCGGAATATGTTCGGGCTATCCTATATCGCTTCTGCGTGATATGGGATACGAGCCTGTAGTTTATTTTTGTAATCCCAACCTTGATACAGAAGAAGAATTCCAAAAAAGGCTTGAAGCTCAAAAGATTGTCTGTATGTATCATTGGGTTGACTTAATTGTAGAAGAATATAACCACGAAGATTTTCTAAGAGCGGCTAAAGGATTCGAAAACGAGCCTGAGAGAGGGAAAAGGTGTGATGAGTGTATAAAGCTTAGGTTAAAGATGACAGCAGAAAAGGCAAAAGAATTAGGGATTAATAAAATAACGACTTCTCTTGTAATCAGTCCGCACAAGAATTTTGAAAAGATTACAAAAATAGGGATTGAAGCCTCTGATGGTATTGAATATATAGCAATAGACTTTAAGAAAAAGGATGGATTCTTAAAGACTAATAGCTTATCTAAGGATTTAGGAATATATAGACAAAATTACTGTGGTTGCGAATTTAGTAAAAGGTAAAAATTATGGAATGTAAAAGAGATGAGAATTTGTTAGAGTGTACTTGTTCAGCTACAACTTGTAAAAATAGAGGAATGTGCTGTGAATGCGTAAGACATCATAGAGAAGCCGGCGAGATTCCGGGCTGTTTTTTTCCAAAAAGCGCTGAAATCAAGCATAACCGCTCAATAAAATATTTTATAGAAGTAATGAGTAAAAACAAAGATTTATAAAGCAAGAGATTTACTCTAGTTTAAGACAGATTAAATTCTTTGTGTGTTTTTCTGCTTGTGGAATTGAATATATTTAAAACTTACATATAACAAAATCCCAGCACCAACAACTCCTGCACACCATTTTATAGCCGGATTTGCACTCTTCTCGCCATCAAGAAGTTTTCTGTATTTAACTATTTTTTTATATAATTTGCGCTCCTGCTTATCTAACCCCTCTGCCTTGAAAACTTTTTCCAAAGCATCCATAGGGTTATACCCATCTTTATTTTCTAAAAGTTTTTCGTAATATTTTTCATAATCGGCAGGTATACGAGAATTTGTATTATTCAAGCAAAAAGCATCTCTGAAAAAAATCATGTTGTTGTAAGCTGCTACAGGTTCAGCCAGCTTGGCACGCAAAAACTCTTTAGCTCCAGAAAGTTTTTCTTTTGGTATTTTCAAAATTTTTGATAAAACCTCCGCTTGTTCTTTGCTTGGTTTGATTGGTGTAGAATCGTGGTTAGAAGCCCCGACAATAAAGTTT
Source organism: Candidatus Gastranaerophilales bacterium (assembly GCA_944323405.1). Classification (GTDB taxonomy): domain Bacteria; phylum Cyanobacteriota; class Vampirovibrionia; order Gastranaerophilales; family Gastranaerophilaceae; genus CAG-196. The sequence goes on along the minus strand of CALUSJ010000133.1, from coordinate 6,997 downwards.
TCTTTTTCCCAGCCCCGTTTTAAAAATGCATCATTTGACCCCCAATGACTGGACATTTTGTTAGATGTGCGGATTTGTATACGATTTGCAATATAAGGTTTTAAATGAGAACCATTATAGATATTAAAATCGTCTGGATCGGCAGCAAATTCATACATTATATTTTTTGGATTATAATCACTTCCTTTAACTTTTTTGACTTCATCTTCAATAATATTAAGTATCTTGTCTCCATAATACTTGTACGTTTGCTTATTTTGAGGCTGATTAATATAAGTCCAGCCCGCATCTATTCTTAAACCATCATAACGCTTTGCATAAAAATCTACTTTTTCTCTTAAAACCTTTTCAGCTTCAACTGTTTCAAAATTAAGAGCCGGCAGCCCCCAGCCTATCGAAGTTCTTGGAATAAAGGCTTTAGGATGTGACCAGACTTCATCATAGGAAAACCCGCAGATAAAATCAGCGTTTAATTTTAATCCTTTAGAATTTAACTTCTCTTTTGCTCGTTTTAAATCGGTATCCGCAAGATACTGTTTAAACATATAAAAATCTACTTCCTCTCCGCATTGCCTGTATATTTCAGAAATTCTTGCAGCTCTCTTTTCTGGAGAAAGCGAAAACAAGTTCTTATCAGTCTCGCTCCATTTTTTATAATCCGCTGTTCCATACATCTTTCTTAAAGCTCTAAAAAGCCCCTTTGCCTCTAAACGTTCAAAATTCTCGGCTTTATATTTGTCAAAATCCGATTTGTCCGACAAATTCTTATACAATTTTCTTAAAAATTTTTCCTGAGCTGAGTCAATATCAACAACATTTGAAAAATTTGCCCTGTCTTTGATTTTATTAGCTTTTACTACTTCTCTAAAGTCAGATTCACTCATATGCGCTTTAATATCAATCATATGATTCCCTAAATCCATAGAAGTTCCCGAATACATCGGATAATGCCCATTGTACTCGTGATACTGGCCAGAAGGCAAAATTTGGATTTCGTTTATCCCCCAGTATTTTTTAGCAAAATCAAAAAATTTCAAACTGTCCTCTGCAGCTAAATTCCCGACTCCTGTATTATTATAATCAGCCTGCGGAAGCGAAGAAGATGGCACAATAAGAATAGTTTTCCCTCGATTGCCAGCAATAGATTTTGCACGCTTAAGAGTACTCCTATAATCAGCCTCCTCTGAAGGCTTTAAGAGCCTCTGAAAACTAACAGAATTATTAATTCGAATTTCCATACACTACGCACCTATATACATTAAACCAAATTTACAAAAAAATTTGCGCTTTTATGTAGAATTGTTAAAATAAATTGCAATAACTGCTTATTTAGGATAGGATTAAATAAAAGAGGAAAATTGAAAAGGAGGACTCTTGATGTTCAAAAAAATACTAAAAGGGTTGTTTGTATTAAGCACTGTTTGCATGCTTAGTAACCCTGCGCACGCATTCTACAGCGATATGGACGAAAACCATTGGGCTTATCAATCAATAAAATTTTTGACAGAAGTCGGGGTGGTTGTAGGCTATCCAGATGGAACTTATAAACCAGATATTCCTGTTACAAGAGCTGAATTTGCATCTATGGCAATAAAAGCTTTAGGACAAGAAGATGCAACCGTCACTCAAGAGATTCACTTTTCAGATATAAAACCCGATTTTTGGGCTTATGATATTATAAAAAAAGCCGTATACTTTGACTTAGTTACAGATTCTAATGAAGAAAGATTTAGACCTTATGATTCTGTAACAAGAGCAGAAGCAATTTCTATTGCTGTAAATGCCCTTACAACTCAACAGATAAGCGAACAAAAAGCACAAGAAATATTAGAAAAAAGCTATGAAGATTATACTCAAATCCCGGCTTGGTTTTTACTTGCTGCCGGCAAAGCCCAGCTTTTGGATATGATTATTGTAATGCCCGGAAACGAAGGCAAACTTGAAGCAGAAAGACCTGCTAACAGAGCAGAAGTAGCAGCTATTCTTTACAAAATGATGCAGGAAGCTAAACTAAATCCGAATGCGAAATTAGCAGAATCTATGCAGAAAAGAACTGCTGAAGGTTATATTGTTGATAACGTTAAAGTGCAAGGTTCAATTGGTATAATTCCGGCCGGTTCAATATTCCCTATACAAATGGAAACAGTTGTCGGTTCTCAAATCTCTAACGTTACAGATATCTATACAGCAAAAGTTCCTAAAAATATCGTAACTAAAGAAAAATATCTTTTGATTGAACAAGGAAGCGACCTGAAAGGCCAGGTAAAACACGTTCAAAGAGCTAAACTCTTTAGACAAAACGGTGAACTTATTATCAAAAATGAACTTCTAGTTACTCCTCACGATCAAGCAGTTATGCTATACGGTGTAGCAACTCTTGACCCAGGAAAAATCGGATTCTGGAGAAAGATATTTAAGGGTGCCAAAGTATTAACAATGCCAGACCAAATTGTTAATATAAGACTGCTTGGACCGTTGAAAATTGATTTAACTAACGGATATATTTATGAACAATAAATAAACTCTTGTTATAACAAAAAAACCGATGTCTACAAAAAAGTATACATCGGTTTTTTGTGCTTTCTAATAAATATAAATAAAAAGAAGAGATGGCCTTTGGGCCAACTCCCTTTTTCAAACTTAGACCACAACTACATTAAAGTAGTCTCTCTAAACTTGCATTCATCTCTTCGGTACATTTTGCGAGTGCCTCTGCCGATATCTCAGCCGTATCCTGTATAAGAGAACCTGCAATATAACTTGTTTGCTGCGACATCTGCATACACTTCACCGCATACTGCGCCTGTAATTCTGGTGTTAGAGCACTTCCGTAACCTACTGAACTTACATCCATAAATATATCCTCTTCTTAATTTGTGATAATTATATAATAGCACCTTTTATACAATTATGCAATACATAATATATCACTATTTAATTTTAAACGAAACATTAGCAACAGCAGTCACTTTTTTGTCTATAGATGTAGTATCATTTATGCCCATATCAGAAACATTAGTTGAATCAACAGGAGTTATTTGATAAACCCCCATTCTTACGGATTTAATCTGCCCTACAGAATTCCCTGTCGGTTTTAGCATTGAAGCAGCTCTGTTTTTGGCATCTTGTGAAGCTTTCTCCAAAAGCGTTACTTTAAGCTCAGGGAGTTTAGAATAGTCATAAGAAGCCGGACTTACATTAATATCAACTCCTTGATTTATAAGACTTGTTATATCATTAGAAATTTCTTTTATAATTTCTACATTATCAGAACTTATCTGCATCGGCTGATATAGATTGTAAGCATCCTGAATATCAGTATAAGCACCTGTTTTTGAATCACGCTTGTATGAATAATATCCGTTAATAGTTTTTCTTTCAATATTTTTAATCTGCTTTGCTGCTAAGTATTGCTCAACTATTTTTAATTGATTTTGCAATACTGCATAAGCAGCCTGTTTTGTAGGACGTTTGATTACGATATCAAAATTAAGTGTCCCGGAATCAGATTTAACAATTTCAAAGGCAGAACCCGTCACCGCTATTTCGTTTTTCGAAACAGACGTAGAAATCATTTGGGTTGAAACAACCACAGCCAATGATAACAGTAAACCCAATGAAATCACCTGTAATTTTTCAATTCTCTCAAGCATTATAACTCCTTTCTTTTACCTTCATGCAAATAACGCAAATCAGATAAACACTCAGCATTTTTAACCATTTCTTCCACACGTTTATATATTATTGATAAAAATTTCCGAAAATCAAGACTATCATTTATAATCTTTTTATTTCTTTTAGCTATTTTTATATTTCTATACCAGCGCACAAAAACATTTGAAACATCATCTTTCGTAAGAAGTTTTTGAGGCTCAAACTCGTGAATCTTTAGTAAAGACGAAAATGGCAGTTTAAATCCTTCTTGCTCGCGTCCTTCTTTACTTTCTATTACTACTTTCCCGGTATTTCCAGGAGTCAAGCTTTTCTCAGGCTTTATCACTACATTGTATAAATCGTTATTATCAGCCCTTCGTTTTAGCTGCAATAAAGATTTATAAAAATTATGCATCGCATCATCATATATAGGATTATTTTTATTTGAAGGAAAATATTTAGAAGCTCTTAAAGCTTCAAAACTGCCCCTTTTTATTATTAAACGCTGAAAAGAAGGGGTTTGCAGCGGGGTAGTTGTACTTTTTGATTGAATATTCATTTTTCTAACCTTTACACATTTCCTGTTGTACTATTCCTGTCGTCCTCCAGCTGCTTAAGCTGTTTGGCATCAACTTTTTCATCTGTAGAATAGTTGTTGATTGTAGTAATTTCGATATCTACATTAACATCGGCATCAACCATTTCAATTTCTGATTTACCGAACTCTTTTATTTTACCATCTTCAAATTTTACTGCAACCGAATTATTAAGAAATTGTATAAAACAAACTTTTCCGAGTCCAATTGGAGTCATAACAGTTGAACCAACTGGCGGCATGCCTTTTGCTGCCTCTATATAATTTGAATATTCATAAGTTAGACAGCACAAAAGTCTACCGCAAGTTCCTGAAATTTTAGAAGGTGCAATAGGCATTCCCTGGTCTTTAGCAAGTTTAACATTTATTGATTCAAATTTCCTCAAATAACTAGAACAACAGAATGGCTTTCCGCAAATTCCGCATCCATCCATTATTGAGGACTCATCTCTTACACCTATATGGCGCAAGTCTATTCTCATCCTCTTAAAAACTTGAGTTAAATCTTTTAAAAGTTCTCTAAAATCAACTCTCTCAGGGGCTGTATAATAAAAAGATATTTTTCTTCTGTCAAATGTTATCCTGCATTGAACCAAATTCATATTAAGATTATGTTTTTTTACCAATTCTTTGCACTTAAAAAACGATGTAATTTCTTCTTTTTTGAGCTCTTCATAAATCATCATGTCTTCTTGAGTCATAACCCTTATAAATTCAAACGGTTCCGGGGTATCCTCTGCTTTTTCAAACAAACTTGCGACATTTGGACATAACAAAAAAGCCTTTAAAACCTCTTCGCCTTTTTCAGTTCTGGCTATAACAAGAGCTCCATCGTCTAAATTAACATTATCCGGGCACTTTAAAGGAACAAAAGTATTCTTTAAATATTTTACTCCATATTTAATCATAGCTTTCTTCCTTCTTTAATTTTCTATTCATAAGTTTTGATAAAATTTCTTTCGGAGTAATATCTGTATAAACAGCTTCATATATAGCATTTGAAACCGGCACTTCAACACCGAGTTTTTGAGCCAAATCACACACTGCCTTTGAAGTTTTTACCCCTTCAGCGACAGACCCAAGTTCTTTTAATATATCACCGATTTTTTTACCTTGCCCCAGCATTGCACCTACTGTATAATTTCTCGACATAGGGCTTGAACAAGTTGCAATCAAATCCCCCATACCAGAAAGCCCATAAAGAGTAGATGGATTGGCTCCTAACTTAACAGAAAGACGTACAATTTCTGCCATACCTCTAGTCAAGAGAGTGCCCATACAATTATCACCTAAATCCATTGAATGAGCAAAGCCAGAAGCAATTGCGATAACGTTCTTTAAACTCCCGCCCAATTCAACACCGATAACATCAGAATTTGTATACAACCTGAATTTTCCCGGAACATTGCAAGCTCTTTGTACAAATTCAGCAGTCTCAATATCTTCACACGCTACAGATGCAGCTGTTGGTTTGCCTAACAAAACTTCTTTCGCAAGAGTCGGGCCAGATAAAATAACAACCTTCTGATTTGGCAAAACATCTTTTATTACCTCAGACATCCGCATTAATGTATTTAATTCCAAACCTTTTGAAGCATTCACAAGAGGCTGGGTAGACTTAATTCCAGCTGCTTTTAACTGTTCACAAACACTTCTCACTCCAGAAGTCGCAACAACAGAAAGGATTATATCCGCCCCTTCTATAGCAGATTTTATATCAGAAGTAAACTTAACTTTTTTGTCCAATTGGACTTCCAATGGTTTCGAGCAATGATGATTTAAAAGCAAATCCTCATTCAAATCACACTCTCTTCCCCAAATAGTTATGTCTTCAAAATTGTCATTTAAAAGCCAAGCAAGAGTCAAACCCCAACACCCAGGCCCAAGTACTGTTAACTTCATCCATCCGTCCTTATATAGTTATTTTCAGTTAATATTATACAATAATAACCTATTGACTTACAAGATGTAAACATTAAAACTTTATTTTTCTTAATTCAATTCCAATAATAAAAAAGGCGGCGGGCTTTTTGCCCGCCGCCTTAACTATTTACTGCACTTCTTATTCTTCAACCTTCTTTGAAGGAATTCTCATTGCATAGAATGAGCGAATTACGAATACAAGAGCAACTACAAGAAGTACAACACCTGCAATCTTTGCGTGTTCTTTAAACGCAGGGTTAATAGCAATTTCCATTGCCAATAAACCAAACAGGGTTGTAAACTTGATAATCGGGTTCATAGCTACTGAAGAAGTATCCTTGAACGGGTCGCCAACTGTGTCTCCAACTACTGTTGCAGCGTGAAGGTCAGTACCTTTTTCGTTCATATCAACTTCAACAATTTTCTTTGCATTATCCCAGCATCCGCCTGCGTTTGCCATAAATACAGCCTGGAATAGACCAAATACAGCAATTGCAATCAAGTAGCTTACAAAGAATGAAACAGGAGCTGAATTTTCTCCAACAGGAGCTGATAAGCAAGCAAGTGCTAAAGCAAATGCGAACAATGCGATAAAGATATTATACATACCTTTTTGAGCGTATTGTGTACAAATCTTAACAACTTCTTTTGAGTTTGAAAGGTTTGCACGCTTATCATCAGCTTCACCCAATTTAATATTGTCTTTAATGTATTCAGTTGCAGAATAAGCACCAGTTGTTACAGCCTGCATTGAAGCACCTGAGAACCAGTAGATTACAGCACCGCCTGCGATAAATCCAAGCAATGTGTACGGGTTCAATATGT
>CALUSJ010000132.1 GCA_944323405.1 Candidatus Gastranaerophilales bacterium | reverse complement strand
CTAATATTTTTGTATTTTAGATAAAAATGTAATAGTTAATAATCAGCTGGATTGCTTCGTCCTAATCGTCCTCGCAATGACACCACTTTGTTTGCTTATTAACTTATTAACTTATTCACCTATTCACCTATTCACTATTCACTAGTCACCTAAACTCTAATATTTTTGTATTTTAGATTAAACTGTAATAGTTAATAATCAGCTGGATTGCTTCGTCCTAATCGTCCTCGCAATGACACCACTTTGTTTGCTTATTAACTTATTAACTTATTTACCTATTCACTAGTCACTATTCACTATTCACTAGTCACTAATCCCCCAATCCCCCAAGGCATGTTTCTTAATCTAAAAATCATAATTTCTTTAAAAAAACACACTTAACGCCATACTACATTACTTTAATTTATCCATAACTTTACACGAAAATATTATTGTTCATTTTTATCTCAAAGATGCTATAATGCAGATAAATACGGCGTTTGGGTAGCAAAAATTACCTTTCTACATTATATTATAATTAGCCTTATTGGCACGCCATCAGAGTCGTTACATTTTGCAATAGAATGTTTTATCCTAAGATTATGAAAAAAATCAGATTATTATTAGGAAAGAGAATAAAAGAGCTCCGAGAGAAACGTCATTTAACCCAACAGCAATTAGCCGAAATGGTAGGAATAGATCAAAGAAATTTGAGTAAAATAGAATGCGGTGTTACATTTCCCTCTAGAGTACTAGCTGATATTGCAAAAGCTTTAGAAGTTAGCTTGCCGGAGCTTTTTGAGTTTGATCATATTGATATCTCGTCCGATCAAATGAAAGTAAGCATCAATGATTCTGTAAATAAATTGAACTATGAAGAAATGAAGATTGTTTACAGACTGATTAAAGTTTTGGATGCTTAGTTTACAGTTGTAACATATTTATCGGTTTTATTTATATTGTGGTACAATATAGGAATACTGAAGGAGTTTGGAGTAATGAATTATCACAATATAACAAAAGACGATATGTTGAATGGGGATGGATTACGTGTAGTTTTGTGGGTAGCAGGCTGTACCCATCATTGTTATGGTTGTCAGAATCCTATTACTTGGGATGTTGCAGGCGGTATTCCTTTTGATGAAGCTGCTGAGAACGAGCTTTTTGAAGCTCTAGACAAGCCTCATATTGCAGGCATAACGTTTTCAGGCGGCGATCCATTGCACCCGTTTAATCGTGAAGAAGTCTTCAGGCTTGCTAAAAAAGTTAGAGAAACCCTGCCTAGCAAGACTATCTGGCTCTATACCGGGTTTTTGTGGGAAGAGATACAGGATATTCCTGAGATTAAGTATCTTGATGTGGTTGCTGAAGGCAAGTTTGTTATGGATTTGCTCGATCCCAAAATCCATTGGGTTGGAAGCTCAAACCAAAGGGTTATTGATGTTCAACCAACCCTTGAGACCGGCAAAATCGTTTTGCATAATACTTAATTATTTCTTTAATTGGCTTGCAATGTTTTCAATATGTGCTTTATCAAAGCTGTCTGCTAAGTCTGTTTCTGAATGATAGTTATGAGTAAGACTGTAGCGTTTGTTTAAGCCCAGAAAGTCTTTTATTCTGCCGAGAACAGAATTTTCTTTTATAAAGCTTAGTTTTAATTTGTAAGTGTTGATGTTGCATCTGATATTGTCATCAGAAAGCAGCAGCATCTTTTTCTTTGACATTCTGCCTACAATATCATATCCGTTGCTAAGTTTTTTCAATTCAGGTGAAGAAGCAAAAGTTGCTCTTAAAAAAGGTGTCCAGCCGAATCCTTTGCGGATTAGTCTGCCTTGAAAAGTCTGGGGTTGTGAATTGCTAGTGTAATTGATTGGGTTAATATTCATTATTTCCTCCTTGTTGGTAAAAAATATTTTAACCCTTCAAAAATAAATGTAAAGATATATCTATAAAAATGTCACAAATTATTAAGGGATTTGTTTAAAAATAAAAAGATTTGGTATAATAGTTTTAAGGATATCATTTCGGAGGACGTATGAAAGAACGTGAAAGCAATGTATTGTCATTATTAGAGGATAAGACTAATATATATGCAAGAAAAATTGCGCTCGGAATGAAAACCCAGTTTGGCTGGAAAGAATTAACATATGATGGATTAGGTCTTATGTCTAGAAGGCTTGCTGCGTATTTAATGAACGATTTAGGATTGCAAAGAGGTGAAAGGCTTGCAATCTTATCCGAATCAAAACCAGAGTATGGTGCTTGTGTATTCGCATCCGTTATTTCAGGTTTGATTACTGTTCCTCTTGATATCAAGCTCACAAAGTACGAGCTTCAGTCTATTTTATCAGACTGTCTTCCTTCTGTAATGCTTGTTTCACAAGCATACATTGATAAAGCTTTAGAACTACAGAAAACATTACCTTCCTTGAAACATATAATCGTAATGGACGAGCACCCGATTAATGATGATTTAGAAAGCATTTATACAATTCCTAATAACTATACTTGCAAATGGCGCCATCGTTCCAGAAAATCAACGGTATTTATAATCTATACATCTGGAACGACTGGTTCCCCTAAAGGTGTGGAAACCACCTTTGGGAATATGCTCGCGCAGCTAGATGGCTTGAAGAAAGTCTTTAATAAGGTGCTTCCTTACGGTGATGTAAGGATTTTGTCAATTCTTCCAATGAACCATTTGTTTGAAATGACTGTTGGTTTTTCTACTTTTTTGAACCTCGGGTTTTCTGTATATTACACGCATAATCTTAAACCAAAAGATATTTTGAATGTAATGCGTGATCAGAAAATTAATTTTATGATAGTTGTTCCTGCGTTTCTTAAGCTCCTAAAAACCGGCTTGGAAGCAGAGATGAAAAATACTTCTCAATTTTCGCAAAAGATGTTTCCAATCTTATTCCACTTAGCAAAATTTGTTCCTTTTATCTGGGCCAAAAAACTTATGTTCAGAAAAATCCATAATTGTTTTGGCGGGGCTTTCAAAGGATGTATGTCAGGAGGCGCTCCGCTTGATATTAGTGTAGCAAAGTTTTTCCAGAGAGTCGGTATACAGGTTTATGAAGTATATGGGCTTACGGAGACAAGTCCTATTGCAACAGTCAATGTCGGGCGTCATAGAGATTTGCGCTCAGTTGGCAAACCGCTTCCAAGCTATGAAGCCAAAACAGATTCTCAAACGGGCGAGCTTTTGCTAAAAGGGCCTTCTGTTATGAAAGGATATCATAACCAGCCTGAATTAACTGCTCAGGTAATCGACGAAGACGGGTGGTTTCATACCGGCGATATTGCAAGGATTGATGAAAAAGGCAGGGTTTATATTACAGGTAGAATAAAGAATATGATTGTTCTATCAGGCGGCAAAAAAGTGTTCCCTGAAGAAGTTGAATCAGTATTAGAAAAAAGTGAAATGTTTGCTGAAGTTTGTGTATTCGGCGTATCCCGTGAAGGCGGCGCAAAAGATGGTACCGAAGATATTGCGGCTGTAGTTGTGCCGACCGAAGAACTTAAATCGAAGTATGATGATGCGACTCTTAATAAGCTTATGAAAGACGAAGTTAAGCGTATGTCACAAAGGCTTACTAACTACAAGCGCCCGATAAATATTACGGTGTTGAAAGAGCCGCTTCCAAGAACCAAAAAATCAACTGTTCAGAGAAATAAGGTTAAAGAATTGATTCGGGCATAATTTATGACGGATTTGGGGACAGATAATACTCTGGACGAGGTTAAAAAACGCTGTTTTAATTGTAAAAAATGCCGTTTAAGCGAAACTAGGCACAATGTTGTTTTCGATGATGGTATTCCAAATTCTAAATTAATGTTAATAGGCGAAGCTCCCGGGTATTATGAAGATATGCAGGGCAAGCCTTTTGTTGGAAAAGCAGGGCAGCTTTTGGATAGGATTTTTGCATCTGTAGGGCTTAGTCGTGAGAAGGATGTTTATATTTGTAACACCGTAAAATGCAGGCCGCCGGAAAACAGGAATCCGCTTCCAGACGAAAAAGAAGCGTGTCTTGAATATCTTCAGGCCCAGATTGATATTATAAAACCGAAAATAATTCTGCTTTGCGGTAATGTTGCTGTTCAATCTATTTTGGGTAATGCAGGCGGTATTACGAAAATAAGAGGTAAATGGTTTGATGGAGGAGAAATGGTGCATGGTGCGAAATTAATGCCGATATTCCATCCTTCATACCTTTTAAGAAACGATACACGTGAAAAAGGCGGGCCAAAATGGCTTATGTGGCAGGATATTCAAGAAATAAGAAAAAAATATGATAGTTTGTAATATTTTTTGTTTTCTGATATAATAAGTTTGTAAGATAGAGATGGATATTTTTCTTTAGGAAATATAGAATATGCGCCAAAGACCAAAAGAACAAGATAAAATAGAACGCCGCCATAATTTTCTTCCTGTAGAAGAGAATTTAACGGCTGAACAGGTTAAGGCAGAAGCAGCAAGATGTTTGCATTGCAAGAATCCTAGATGTGTGCAGGGCTGTCCTGTAAATATCCAGATACCTGATTTTATTCAAGCGATAAAAGAAGATAATTTAGAAGAAGCAGGAAAGATTATACGTCAAACCAGCATGCTTCCTTCAGTGTGCGGGCGGGTTTGTCCTCAAGAAAGACAGTGCGAAGGAAATTGTGTTTTAGGTATAAAAGGCGAAGCTGTTGCAATCGGCGCATTAGAAAGATATGTTGGTGATAATACTTCAGCAGAAACCCCTGAGATTGTTCCTATAGGTAAAAAAGTTGCTGTTATAGGCTCTGGTTGTGCTGGTATGACAGCTGCTTGTGATTTGAGAAAAGCCGGTTGTGATGTAACTATTTACGAAGCTTTGCATGAATTCGGCGGGGTTTTAAGATACGGTATTCCTCCGTTCAGGTTACCGAGAACAGTATTGGATAGAGAGATAAAAGCTCTCAAAGATATGGGTGTCAAATTTGAAAAAAATGTTGTAGTAGGAAAATCAATAACCCTAAAACAGCTTAAAGAAGAAGAAGGATTTGATGCGATATTTATTTGTACAGGCGCTGGTCTTCCAAAGATGATGCATATTCCTGGAGAGAATTTAAACGGTGTATTCTCAGCAAACGAGTTTTTAACGAGAGTTAATCTTATGCACGCCAACGAAGCAGATTCAGTGACCCCGCTTGAGGTTGGAAAATCTGTTGCAGTAATCGGAGGCGGTAATGTAGCGATGGATGCGGCAAGAACGGCTGTTCGTGTCGGATTTGAGAAAGTTTATATAGTATATAGAAGAACAGAAGCAGAGCTTCCTGCCAGACTTGAAGAGATTAGGCATGCGAAGGAAGAGGGGGTTATATTCCAATTCCTTCACGCACCTGCCGAGATTATGGGTAAGGATGGTTATGTAAACGGTATGAAGTTTGAGGTTATGGAACTTGGCGAGCCAGATGAGTCTGGCAGACGCAAGCCAGTTGGTACAGGGCGGTTTTCAACGCTTGACGTTGATACTGTTATTGTAGCACTTGGTACAGGGCCGAATCCAATTATTCAAAAATCAGCAACCTTAGATGGTTTAGATTTTGAGATGGATAAAAAAGGTTATATTGTCGTCAATCATACGTCGCAGGAGACGTCAATACCTGCGATATTTGCCGGGGGCGATGTCGCCCCTGTCGGTGAATCCAATGCTATCAATGCAATGGGCGCCGGCAAGAAAGCCGCTAGGGCAATGATTAATATATTGACAGCTGGAAGATGAATATGGCATGTTCTTTTTATAAGAACATGCTTTTTATTTACAAAAATTTTATTATATGATATAGTTTTGTTATAAATAGGATTGATGGAGGGTTCATCCCCCGCCTTAGCAAAATAATGAGGGCTTTATATAATGCTGATAGAAAAATATTTGGAAGTTGTAGTAAAACAGAGAGGCTCAGACTTGCATATTTCTGCTGGACTTCCGCCGGTCGTTCGTATTGATGGTAATCTTCAAAGAATGGATGTACCTGCTCTAAAGCCGGAAGAGGTTGAGCTGCTGTTGTTTCCAATGCTTAATAAAGAACAGAGACGTAAGCTTGAACAAGATTGGGAATTAGATTTTTCATACGGTATTCAAGGGTTAAGCCGTTTCAGGGTTAACATTTACAAAGACAGAGGCAACTATGCGGCTGCTTTCCGTGTAATCGCATCTAAGGTTCCTTCTTTTAAGGAATTAGGTTTGTCTGATACAGTTAGAAAGATTGCAGAAAAACCGCGTGGTCTGGTTCTTGTAACAGGGCCTACTGGTTCTGGTAAATCAACGACTCTGGCTGCAATGATTAACTATATCAATGAAACACGTTCAGAACACATTTTGACGATTGAAGACCCTATCGAATTTATTCACCCGTCAAAGCGTTCGATTATCCACCAGAGAGAATTAGGACAGGATACAAGAAGTTTCGCTAACGCTCTTAAATCAGCGCTTCGTGAAGACCCTGATATCATTCTGGTAGGTGAGATGCGTGACTTGGATACGATTAGATTAGCGCTGACAGCTGCTGAAACAGGCCACTTGGTATTCGGAACATTGCACACTTCATCAGCTTCGCAGACAATTGACCGTATTATTGACGTATTCCCTGAAGGTCAGCAGCAGCAGGTTCGTGTACAGCTTTCAAACTCTCTTGTTGCTGTATTTTCTCAAACATTGCTTCCGCTTCTTCAAGCAGACGGTACTAAGCAAGGACGTGTTATGGCACAGGAAGTTATGCTTGTTATTCCGGCTATTGCGAACTTGATTCGTGAAGCTAAAGCCGCTCAAATATATTCAACAATGCAGACTAACTCCGGCTTTGGTATGCAGACTCTGGAAATGTCTCTAAGAGACTTGTATATGAGAAAGAAAATCACACTTGAGGATGCTCTGGCACGTTCAAGCCGGCCGGAAGAATTCAAGCGGGGATTACAGAATTCATAAATGTAACAAAAAAGCGG
>CALUSJ010000131.1 GCA_944323405.1 Candidatus Gastranaerophilales bacterium | reverse complement strand
AGAATAAATTTATCCAAACCGCCATAGATATGACGCCTACTTGTACCATTAAAGAAAACCAACATAAACTAGACCGAATGGATTACTTTGACGATTGGGTTTCCCAAACGCACATAAACAGAGGAGTTATGGGTGTTACGGCACTTCTTACCCAACCTGCGCTTGATTATTATAATCATAAAGTTGATGAAGAAACCCGGGTTGTTGCTATGAACCGAACTATCGCTAAAATCCTTGCCGGTACAGGCGTTGGAATGTTTATTGTAAGAGGGCCGATATTCAAATTAGTAGAAAAAACCACAAATATAGCGGGAAAATCAAAATATAGCAAACTACTTCTTCCTAGAGAGTTTTTGAGCGAAATCGCCTCAAATGAAAAATATCGTAAGAACTACAGAAATGCACTAGCAGCATCACTCGCATTGCTTGCAATGTGCGTTACAAATTTTGCGTTAGATGCTCCTTTGACAATTTTTCTAACAAATTTATTTAATGATAAACAAAAGGAGGCTAAAAAATGATAAAGTCTCCTCTTGCCTGGATATATCAAAACTTTAAGAAAAATACCGCCAAAATGTTAGTTGCAACCGGCACATTAGGCTGGGTTTTATCATCAATTGCACAAGTCGGAGCAATATATCTTAATGATAAAATACCTAAAGAACAAAAAACTTTTCTTGTTTCACAAGAAGCTCTTGATGCTTTTATAAACATTGCCTCGTTTTTTGCAATAACCCAAATGACCAAAAAAGTTATATCCAAAATGGCTTCTACAGGGAAGCTTGCATCAGAAAAAGTAAGAACATATCTTAACAAACACAAAGATTTGTATGGTGATAAAGTAGGAAAGTTATCTCTTGATTTAGACAAGGTTCTTGAAAAAGACATACATTTCCCCACAAAATCCTATTATTCAACCAAGAATTTTGCAACAACAGTCGGCACAGTCGGCGCAAGTATATTTGCATCAAACGTAGTAACCCCTGTACTCAGAAATACTGTTGCTGCTGATATCCATAATAAATACTTTAATCATAAAACTTACCCGCCATCTGGCAATATGAAAATTTAGACAATTATGTTAAGATAGAATCATGGATAATTTTGATTATGGAATTATAGGCGGAGGGCCTGCCGGTTACACGGCAGCAATGCTCCTTGCAAAACAAGGATTTTCTGTTGTTCTTTTTGAAAAAGACAAGCTTGGAGGAACCTGTTTAAACAGAGGCTGCATTCCAACTAAATCCTTTCTGCATTCATCTGAGTTATATTCAAAAATCCTTAAATCAGAAGAGATTGGTATAAGTTTTGAAAACCTAAAATTTGATTTTTCGAAAGTCATTGAACAAAAAGACAAAACAGTTGAAAAAGTAAGAAAAGCGCTTGAGCTTGCGGTCAAAAATTCTGGAGTAAAAACAGTTTATGAAGAAGCTTGTATTATCAGAGAAAATACAATTAAAGCCGGAGAAGAAATTTATACCATAAAAAACATTATTCTTGCCTCTGGTTCTAAACCCAAAGAAATCCCGGGATTTGAATTTGATGGAGAGTTTATACTGAGCTCAGATGATATTCTAAACATTACATCATTGCCTTCAAAAGTCCTAATCGTAGGTTCTGGAGCAATAGGAATAGAATGGGCCAGAATCTTTTCTAACTTTGGGGTTAAAGTATATATATCAGAAATTGCTGAACATTTGCTCCCTAATGCAGATATTGAAGTTTCAAAAAGGATTGAAAGAATATTTAAACAGAACGGGGTTACTTTTTATCTAAAAAACCGAATTGAAAAAATCGATGGAAAAACTGTCTTTTTACAAAACGGAGAAGAAATTAATCCCGATTTTATTCTATCTGCCGTCGGGCGGGAGCCAGTATGCAATATAGAAGGTTGTAGTTCAATAATAGGAGATGCTTGCGGCGAAATCCAGCTTGCGCATTACGCAATCCAACAAGCAAAAAAAATAGCGCTTGGAACAGAATGTCATAAGGATTTAATCCCCTCTGTAATCTATGGAGAACCAGAAATAGCATGGTTAGGAATAAGAGAACAAGATTGTGATGAAACATACAAAATTGTAAAACTTCCAATTACAGCTTTGGGCAAATCCTGGTGCGACAACTCAACGGAAGGTTTTATCAAGGTTATAACTAAACAAAACCAAATATGCGGTGTTCATATTGTTTCAAAAGAGGCTTCCGCAATGATTCATACCTTCTTGGTCGCAATGCAAAACAATATTAGTATTGACAATCTTAAAAACATCTGCTTTGCACATCCTACGTATTCAGAAGGAATCGCTGAGGTTATTCTAGGTTTATAAAAATTGCTTATTTTAATAAAGCGGATATTTTTTACAGAGCTTGAGAGAATCCTCTCTTAAATTTTCAAGAATAGTTTCATTATCCGAATTCTTTATTGCCAGAGAAATTATTCTTGCAACCTCTTTCATATCATCTTCTTTAAACCCTCTAGTAGTCATAGCAGCAGCACCAAGCCTTATACCGCTTGTCACAAAAGGACTCTGCGGATCATTAGGAACAGTGTTTTTATTCGCAGTAATCCCGACTCTTTCCAGAATATTGGCCATATCTTTACCTGTTTTGCCAAGCTTTCTTAAATCGAGTGTCATAAGATGGTTTTCAGTCATACCGCCTACAATATCCATGCCGTTATCAAGAAGCCCTTGAGCTAAAGATTTTGCATTTTTAACAATCTGTTTTGCATACTCTTTAAATTCTGGAGAGAGTGCCTCTTTTAGAGCTACAGCTTTTCCTGCAATAATATGCTCCAACGGGCCTCCCTGAATCCCCGGGAAAACAGCCTTATCTATAGCTTGAGCGTATTCTTCATCACACATAATAATTCCGCCTCTAGGGCCTCTTAGTGTCTTATGCGTTGTTGTAGTAACTATTTGGGCATAACCGGCAGGTGACGGATGCACACCGCCGGCAATCAATCCTGCGATATGAGCAATATCAGCAAGCAGAATCGCACCAACTTCATCAGCTATTTCTCTAAACTTTTTGAAATCTATTATTTTTGAATAGTTGCTTGCTCCGCAAATAATAAGCTTCGGCTTATGCTCCAATGCCATTTTTCTCACATCATCATAATCAATATTACCATTTTCATCCACACCATAACTCTTAACATCAAAATACATGCCAGAGAAATTAACCGGCGAACCGTGGCTTAAGTGACCGCCATTAGACAAGTCCATACCAAGAACTCTGTCTCCGCACTTAAGCAGGGCCGCAAATACAGCCATATTAGCTTGAGCTCCAGAGTGCGGCTGCACATTTGCATGAGCCATACCAAATAATTCGCACGCTCTTCTTTGAGCAAGCTCCTCAATTTTATCCACTACTTCACAACCGTTATAATATCTCTTGTGAGGCTTGCCTTCAGCATATTTATTGGTTAATACACTCCCGCAAGCTTGCATTACAGCAGGAGAGGTAAAATTCTCGCTTGCTATAAGCTCTATTGTGTTTTGCTGCCTTTCAAGCTCTTCATCTATATATCTTGCAACATCTGGGTCGACTGCTCTTACTTTATCTAAATTCATTTTTATCCCCTCCTAAAACTATATGCAGAATATTTATATATAAAAATGTTAACATAAAAAAAGCTGCTTTTTAATCTATAGTTAATTTTTAATATTTCTTAATATATACGCAAGTTTTATATCTCCAGAGACTTTATATAATTAAGGTTAGAAAATTTGGAAAGGTTATATTTTTTTATGGTACAGCCTGTAGGCTATAATTATCTGTATAATACAATTCCCCAAACAGGAAATCAAAGGAGCTTTAGAAGTAACACGCCTGCTGTTACCGACCCTCAGCCAGCTCTTACACCTCAAATTCCGCAGGATACTGTAGAAATTTCTGCTGAAAAAGCTATCAAAAAAGAAAAAGGGTTATCTAAAGGGCAGAAATGGGCTATCGGTCTGGGAAGCGCTCTTGCAGGAATTATAGCAACCGGCGTTTTAATCAGCAAACATGAAACAGGCAAACTCACTAAACTGTATAACGAAAAAATGCAGCTTGTTAATCTTGCAGAAAAAATTGATTTTAAAGAAGCAAAGACTGTAGATGAGGGCATAAA
>CALUSJ010000130.1 GCA_944323405.1 Candidatus Gastranaerophilales bacterium | reverse complement strand
TTATGTAATTTTTGTTTTAACTCTCTTAACCCTTTTGATATTTAAGCTCTCTCCGATACAAACAATACTGCTGTTTTCAATAATCGGCGTTATTTATAAAAAAATTACGGAGGGTAAAAAATGATTTACCTTCCCTTATTTTGGGAATTTTTTAAAATAGGCTTGTTTTCATTCGGAGGCGGCTACGCTACTATTCCTTTTTTGTACCATATATCTCAGGTCTATAACTGGTATTCTTTAGATGAATTAACTCAAATGGTTGCTGTAGCTTCAATTACTCCTGGGCCTGTCGGGATTAACGTTGCAACTTATGCCGGGTTAAAAAGCGCAGGAATACTGGGCTCGGCGCTTGCTACTTTAGCAGAAATGCTTCCTTCTTTATTTCTTGTAATTATTGTCTCAAAGCTTCTTAGAAAATTTAGTGATAATTTCTATGTAAAATCTCTTATTCAGACCCTAAAACCAATAAGCTGCGGGCTTTTAACTTCTGTTGCAATAGGACTTTTGAAGCCGGAATTGAATGATATAAAAGCTCTTATTCTAATAGGCGCACTTTTAATTTTCAGCTGGAAATCCAAAAAAGATCCGCTGTTTTATATATTGATTGCTGCTGTAGTTGGAGTTGTTTTAGGGGGTAGTCACTAGTCACCAATCCCACTTCACGAACATCTTTATTTGTAGTATCATAAAATAGTTATATGAGGTGTTTATGAAAAAATCATTAATTAAATATCCGTTTTTAAACAAAGAAGTGGAAATATACGAGCAGGATAACGGGCATAAAATTGTTCTTGCGCATAAGGAAGGCGGAATGGTAAATGTTTCTTCTTGGGTAAAAACAGGTTCTATAAACGAAACTGACAAAAATAACGGAATATCGCATTTCCTTGAGCACTTAATGTTTAAAGGAACTCATAAACATAAAGCCGGAGAGTTTGATAAGATATTGGAAGCAAAAGGCGCTATAGTCAATGCTGCAACCTGGAAAGATTATACATTCTATTATGTAACCCTTCCTAAGGGTGAGAATAATGAAAATTTTTATACTGCAATAGATTTGCACGGGGATATGATGACTGATCCTGTAATTCCTGATTATGAGATGGGGGCTCCGTTTGATGTAAACGATAAATCTGTTACGGATAAACGTGAGCGTCATGTAGTTATTGAAGAAATCAGGATGAGAAAAGATCAGCCTTGGACAAAGGTTTACAATGCGGTTAATAATGCTATGTATACTTCACATCCTTATAAACGGGATGTTATTGGCACCCCTGAAATCATTTCTCAAGTAAGCCAAGAAGAAGTAATGAATTATTATCGTACATTCTATTCCCCTAAAAATGTTACAACAATTGTAGTCGGGGATTTTGAATCAGAAGATGTTTTGAATCGGGTTATATCTGCTTTCAATTGGGGTGAAAGGCCAGAAGCTCCCAAGCGAAATCTTCTGCCGGATAGTCCTGTCCCTAATGAGGTTTATGTAGAAGAAAAAGCTAATATTAATTCTGCATTTATGATGTTCGGTTTTCTTGGTGCGCCGGCTATTGATTTAAAAGATAATATTGCGCTTGAAATGCTTGCAATCATTCTGGGAGAAGGAACCAGCTCAAGATTATATACCAATCTTATCGAAAACCAAAAAGAACGTATATTTAACATGATTGATGCAGAATGCTATTCTTTTAGAGATGGCAGCAATTTCTTTGTTCAGGCAAATTTGAATCCTGAGTATAAAGAGAAAGCCCTAAAGCTTGTAAAAAATGAAATCGAGAATTTAGCCAAGGATATTACTCCAAAAGAACTGAATAAGGCTAAGAAAAAGCTTAAATCACGATTTGCATGTGATGTTGAAACGGTTTCTGATATAGGAGAAACTATTGGATATTATATGACTGTATGTGATGATTTGGCTATAGCGGAAGAATATCTTCCTATTTGCGAATCAATGAAAGAAGAGGATTTGGAAGCTGCTGCAAAGAAATTCTTAGATTTAAACCATGCTGCAATTTCGGTTTTGATGCCAAAAGATTAATAAAAAGGAATATTATATGGATGATTACAAAATTATAATAACAGTGTCAGGCTCCGATAAAGTAGGAATCGTATCAGGGGTTTCGAATGTTCTTGCAAGATACAATGTCAATATAGAAGACATTAAGCAGACTTTAATGCAAGGCCATTTTGTAATGTTTATGTTGTGTGATATAGAAAAAGCCGATTTGAATTTTAAAGAATTAAAGAATGTTCTGATTGAAGAAGGTAACAAACTTGAAGTAGAAGTTTGGGTTCAAAAAAAAGGAATATTTGAAAAAATGCATACAGTTTAAGAATCTATGACAGAGGATTT
Organism: Candidatus Gastranaerophilales bacterium; assembly: GCA_944323405.1. Lineage (GTDB taxonomy): Bacteria > Cyanobacteriota > Vampirovibrionia > Gastranaerophilales > Gastranaerophilaceae > CAG-196. The sequence continues at coordinate 6,252 of CALUSJ010000130.1, read as the reverse complement.
AGAAAAATTACAAGAATTAGCCGCCCGCTTAAAAAAAATGAACAATAAAGTCAGATTAATAAAACTAATTAAGCAGGCGAGGCAAGAATATGATCGATGCGATTATGCATCCGGCATGCAAGCCCTTTGTCAGGCTCTTTCTATAGACCCTGAAAATCCGATAATTTTAAGAGGAATTGGATGCTTTTATCAATTCAAAAAAGAATATGATAAAGCTCTTGAGTTTTATAATCAAGCGCTTAATAATTCAAAAACAAAAGAGATTGAGTATACTTTAATTGGAATAGTTTATTATCTTCAAGACAAACTTGATGATGCTGTTAAGTATTTTAATTTAGCAATTGATATAAATGATGATTACGAAAGCGCATATGAATATAGAAACCAAGCAATGTTAGAAAATCATCTTAAAATTATTGATTTACAAGAAGCATTAAAAAAATATTTCTGAATTTAACAAGTTTAACATTAGTAATAAACGGTTCAACAACAGCAATTTAAGTTGCAGATAAACCGCCTTAAGATTTATGTGGGGAAAAGTATTTTCTCAACAGAAAGGAGGTTTTAATGCAGATAAAAATATTACTTGTAGAAGACCAAAAACTAATGCGTATAGGAATAAAATCTTTATTTTGTGAATATCCTGATTTGGAAATAATAGGCGAAGCTGTCAATGGAAGAGAAGCAGTAGAAAAATCCCGGCTTATAAAGCCGGATATAATTTTGATGGATATCGGCCTGCCGGATGTTTCAGGTATAGAAGCAACAAAACAGGTCTTAGAAAATAATAACAATATAAAAGTTATAATGCTAACTTCACATATTTCTGACGAAGAGCTGACTGCGTCATTAATGGCCGGAGCGAGTGCATATGTGATTAAAGATATAAGTACAGATTTTTTAATGAGCGTAATAAAAATGGTTAAAGAAGGTGCAATGTGGATAGATCCGCACGTAGTTCCATTTATACGTGATAAAAACTGCGGTATAATACCTTCAAGGCAGCTTTCTAGAAGTGCATTTAAAGAACACCACTCAAATCTTACCCAAAGAGAGTACGAAGTTTTAAAACTTGTTGTCGACGGACAGTCCAACAGTCAAATAGCAAAAACATTAACAATAAGCGAGCATACGGCAAAAGCTCACGTGTGCAATATTATCCAAAAACTCGTAGTTGATGATAGAACTCAAGCCGCTGTAAAAGCGCTAAAAGAAGGTCTCGTATAATAATGCCGGGTGCAATTTATTATTGCACCCGGCATTATTTCAATCAGCATCGCCCTTTAATTTTTTGTGCAATTTTCTTGCATCTTATTTTATCTATTTCTTCGATAACTTTCTGAACAGGAACTTCCCACGCACCGGCTGTAGGAGCTTGGAAAGGTTTAATATTTTTATACCATCCGATATCGTTTCCCTCAGTTTTAAACCATCTCCACTCAACAATTCTATTGAATAAACCAAAAGTCTTAACTCCAAGAGCACCGGCAAGGTTCATAACACCATTATCTGTAGTTACCATACAATCCATGCAGTTCATTGCACAAGCGGTATCCTCCCAGTTCTTGAAAGTTTTTCCAAGACGTATAAGGTTTGCATCAGATGGAACCATATCCATTTGACGTGAAATATCATCTACCTGAAAGCTATAAACTTCAACATCCGGCAGCTTCATTAACGGGTATAAGTAGCTTAATGGAATATCCCTATCAGTCTCTTTACTTGCCAGAGTTCCTTCATAAGCAATTCCTATTTTAATCTTGTCATTATCATTAATATGTTCTTTTCGATAAGCATTTATTTTTGCTTTTGGTACTTTTAAATACCCATCTGCCTTAGGAATTGTATCTGGGCTTGTTTCACACACTATCGGCAAATCCATCATCGGAATCCAAAAATCATAATCTATCTCTGGAATTTGTTGTTCATTATATATCTCGACTCCTAATTTTGAATCTTTAAATAAGTCTATTAGTTGAGGTTGAACAACTAACGAAACATCTTTACAGCGTTTCTTTAAATCCTCAATAAATCTTACAAACATAATTGAATCGCCAAAACCTTGTTCAAAGTGCACCAATATTTTCTTATCTTTTATATCTATCTTCATATTCCATTTTTTCTTCTTTGTAGTAAGAAGCTGCGGGAATGAAACATTTTTCAAATCTTCCTTCAAGAATCTATGCTGCAAAAACTTGAAACCTTCTGAAAATCTTTTGTGCCTTACAAGATATGCGCCATAAGCGTGTAAATCCGAATGGGTCGGATTCAAATACATAAGTTTAGAATAAAATTCGTCTGCTTTTTGAATTTCATCAAATTTACCATATACATATGCCAAATTTTTCACAACGATTCGGTTGTTTGGAGCTAATTCGAATGCGCGGGTTAGATAATCAATTTGTTTTTCCTTAAACTTGTCTTGGTAGCAAGTTGAATATAAATGTCCCAGCATATTGTATATAGAGAAATTATTCTTATTCTTTTCTAAAGCTTTTTCATAATACTCAATCGCTTTTTTGTTATCCTTGATATCTGTATAAGTTAAATCAGCAAGATAAACATATACATCTTCCTTATCAGGAGAAATCTCTTCAAATCGCTTTAAGAATTTTATAGCTAAGTCTGCATTACCAATAAGTTTCATACACAAGCCTATATTTTTGTATATACTTATTGGAAAGCCTGAGTAACTCATTATTTCACGATATGCTTCTAAAGCTTCTATAAACTTTTTATTATTGAACATCTTTTGAGCGTTTTGAAGTGCATAGGTTAAATATTGATTTATAACTCTGTTACGCTCAGCTTCATCAAAAATTTGAGAAATAGCTTCACGATATATCTTCAGCCCCTTCTCATAATTATTATTTTTACAATAATACTCTGCCATAGCTACATCTAATGACATTATTAAATCTTTAGAATTATCAATAGGAATTTCTTTCCTTACAACGAGTCGTTTTGAAACCTGCATTTTACCATCTCTCCAGCCTAGACTTAACTTAATATGATAATAGCATATATCATATTATTTTAGAAGCATTCAGACTTAAAATAGACTAAATGAACTATTAGAATAAAATCGTATTACAAGTTTTGTTGAATGTTTTTTTATTATATGGTACGATAAATAAAAAAGAGGAATAATGTATATTAAAACAAATTCCAGACAAATTACAGTTGCAGAGATGGCGCCTCATGTCCATCATTTTGACAGCAGCGAAAATAAAGTCGATAAAATTTCAAACTGGTTGATTTCTTGGATAAAAAATGCACTAGCAAATGGTAAAATTAAACCTTATGACTTAATGCCGTCAAAAGGAGATTTGGCATTCCATATTGGTGTAAGTCAAGGCACGATGCAAAATGTTTTTCGGACTCTAGAAGATTATGGCCTCATAAAATCAAAACAGCGAATCGGAAGTTTTATAAGCAATTCTGAAGAATTATCAGAAACCAATAAACTAACATCAAAACGTGAAATTACAGTAGAGGCAATAAAAAAATATATAAAATTAAATAATCTTCAGCCTGGCAGCAAGCTTTTATCGACAAGAAAACTCGCTGATATTTTAGGAGTTTCTGGAGCCACAGTAAGGACGGCTTGCGGGAATTTAGTATTGGAAGGAATCTTGCAAAAATCCGGCAATATTTTTGTAGTTTCTACTACGGATTTTTCTTTTGAGGATTTGCATACAGAAACTTTAGTTGAAAAAACAGCTGAGTCTATAAAAAAATATATAGAGGAAAATTTTAGAACAGGTGAGCGGCTTACATCAAATAAGGATTTAGCCTCTAGGTTTAATGTAAGCATAAAAACAATACACGATGCATTAAAATTATTAACTAAACAAGGCATAGTTGTTTCGCTAAGAGGTCAATACGGCACAATAATAGTTAATAATCAAGATGTTAAAAACATGTATTTTTATGAACATATAGAACTACAAATTCGGAATTATATAGCCCAAAATTGCAATATAGGCAGTAAACTTCCTTCAATAAAAGAGTTTTCAGACAAATTCAAAGTAAGCTGCAAAACAATAAAAAAAGCATTAGACAATTTGGAAGCAGATGGTTATGTAATGTTTACTCGGGGACGCTACGGCGGAACTTTTGTTACTGATATGCCGCAGAGCATTAATGATGCCTATAAATGGCTTGCTTTGAGCTCAGAATATATTCCAAATTAAAATTTTCAGTTGTAATACTTGAAAAAAGTTAAGAGCATGATATTATAAATAATATAAAAATTGAAAGGAGAATAGTTATCATAAACGAAGAACGGAGCCAGGGAAAAGGCTCAGGTAAAGATAAACCATTAATTAATGAAAAGATTCGAGCACGTGAAGTAAGATTAATCGACGAAAATGGAAATAACCATGGAATAGTACCAACATCACAAGCATTGAAAATGGCCGAGGATGCAGATTTAGATTTAGTAGTAATAAGTCCAAATCAGGCACCGCCAGTTGCAAAAATCTTAAACTATGGTAAATACAGATACGAATTAGAAAAAAAAGCTAAAGAAGCAAAGAAAAAACAACACGTAATTGATATAAAAGAAGTTAAAGTACGCTATAAAATAGATACCCATGATTATGAAGTAAGGTTAAAAAATATTAGAAAATTCATTTCACAGGGTAATAAAGTAAAAATAGTTGTTATGCTTCGAGGCCGAGAAATGCAGCATTCATCATTGGCAATAGATCTTGCAAACAGATTTATAACAGACTTATCAAATGATGCTGTAATTGTGGAAAAGAAACCTATGATAGAAGGTAGAAATGTTACAACCTGGCTTGCGCCCAAATCATAAGGATAAAGAAACTACTTGATTATAAATATTTAGCAGGTAGAATAGAATTATACACAAAGAAAATATGCCGCAATAGCTCCCCAGTGGAGCCGTGAGGCGGAACGTATAGAGAAAATGTAGAGCTTGCTCTACCAACTCTCTTGATAATTGAATAGAAATATGCCGCAATAGCTCAGTTGGTAGAGCAAGGGACTGAAAATCCCTGTGTCCTTGGTTCAATTCCGAGTTGCGGCATATTTTTTTGTTTGGACACTAGTGTCCAGTCTTTCAGCACTGGAAGCATTGCTTATATGGCTAAAACGAGTTAGAATATGGTTAAAAGAGAGTACAAAGTGGTATGCTATATGCATAGACTAAGAGAAAAGGTATATTATGAGATATGAAAACAGATGCTGCGATGTTGATAAATTAAAGGCTGAATTAGACTTATACAGGCCTTTTGACAGTAATACATTAAAACAGTTAAAAGAATATTACAGAATTTCGCTTACATATACCTCAAACGCTATTGAGGGCAATACCTTAACTGAATCCGAAACAAAGGTTATTATTGAGGACGGATTAACTGTTGGCGGACACCCTATCAGAGAAATCCAGGAAGCCATAGGGCATTCTAAAGCTTATGACTTAATCTACAACCTTATAGAGAATAAAGAGCTTACAGAAGCAAATATTTTAGAGTTGCACAAGCTGCTTTATGAACAGATTAGCCCTGTGAGTGCAGGTAAGTACAGGGATAAGAAAGTCATTATTACGGGCACTACTTACGAACCGCCCGCACCTGATAAGATTCGGGGGTTAATGCAAGACTTTTTAGGACAATTACCCCAAAAAGAAAAAGAACTGCACCCTGTAGAATTTGCAGCGTGGTTTAATTTGCAATTTGTAAGTATTCATCCGTTTATTGACGGTAATGGCAGAACTGCCAGACTTTTAACCAACCTTATTTTACTAAAAGCAGGATATGCTGTAATTATTATTCCGCCTGTAGTCCGGGCAGATTATATTGAAGTTTTGAAGGCAGCTCAAACAAAGCACAATGAACAAGCGTTTTTTAACTTTATTTCTGAAATGGTCTTGGAATCAATGAAGGACTATTTAAGAATAGTTAAACATTTGATGGAGTAAAAAATATTTATTAAAAAAGGCTTCGCTATATAGCGAAGCCTTTTTTCTATGGTCTTTTAACTATTTGATATTTGAATAAGTCCAAGCATCAAATGTCGGAGTTTCAGAAATATTTAATTCTTTCTTCTTTTCTCCTGAAGAGCTGTCATCATGTGCAATCGGTTTATACAATCTATTGTAGTATTCGATTACCATTCTGTCAGAATTAAAGTAAGCTTCAGCAGTTCTGATAGCCTGTCTCATAAGTCTAGCCCATTCCTGCTTGTTGTTGTAGTAAGTAGGAATAATCTGGTTTTCGATAA
>CALUSJ010000129.1 GCA_944323405.1 Candidatus Gastranaerophilales bacterium | reverse complement strand
CGACGACATCGTATACTATATCCTTTTAGTATTATACTTTATTAATGCCACATTGGATATTTTTTATAACACTTTTATATAGCAAACGTTACAAAAATTTACATTTGTACTAAAAAATCTAACCTTCTGCTTGATAAGCCCAAGCTGAATGGTTATGAATACTCTCAAGTGATTCGCATTCGACTTCAAAAGAATCTATTATATCGTTTCTACGCAATAAAAGAACCACATCCCTTAATACATCCTCAACAAATTTCGGGTTATTATAAGCCTTTTCAGTTACGAATTTTTCGTCCTCTCTTTTAAGAAGCGGATAAAGTTCTGATGAAGCACAGCTTTCAATATCCTTAACCAAATCCTCAAGCCAAATGTGCTCATCTTCAGGATAAGTAATTTTCACAGATACAATTGCTCTTTGATTGTGAGCACCAAAATCAGAAATCTCTTTAGAACAAGGACATAAAGTTGTGACAGGAACTTTTACTCCAAGATAAAACCTATATTCCTCATCATCTTCACCATAATTATCAAGGATTCCCTCAAATGTACAATCATAGCACATCGGAGCTGAAATCCCAGTTACGGGAGCCTTTTTATTAATAAAGTATTTAAACTCAAATTTTAAATATCCGCTTTTTGCTTCAAGCTTTTGAACAATCGCTTCCGTACAACCTTTAATATCAATTCCCAGAGTCTTTTTGCTTCTCCACTCGTTTAAAACTTCAACAAACCTCGACATATGCGTGCCTTTATAATGAGCAGGCAAAGACACCCCCGCTGTCGCCGTTGAATAAATAACAATATCCTCTTTATCTTTTCGCTGGATAACAAGAGGAAGCTCTATACCTTTTATACCAACTTTTTGGATTTCAACTCCTCTTGAATCGGTCTGGCTCTGAACATCTTTCATTTCCTATATCTCAACTCCATCAAAACTATTTTGCTCTAAAGCAATAAGAAGTTTTAAAGCCGCAACCCTCTGAACTTTTGGCGGTGCATTACGCAGAAGCTCAACAGCCTTAAGCATTACAGGATCATTGTCATACCAACGGTTGCCTTTTCCTTGGTATGTATTAATAATATCATACACGTGTTCTATAACCTCTCCTGCGACCTGCTCCTGAAGCTGAAGCATGAACTCTGCCGCCTCGGTTTTTGTCTCATCAGGAGATAATCTTAATAACTCCAAAGCCTCTTTTAAAATAGGATCTTTATCATACCAGCGTTTATTAACCATTTTTTCCTCGCATTCTTCTTTTTATTCAATTGTATTATAAATAATGTTTATTGTAAAAATAAACCCGCTCATTTTTAAGCATCATAAAAAACCTGTCTGGCATGGTGATTTTTCATAAGCTCATCTCGTTTGGCCTGTATATAGTTATCGCACAAATGCATTGAAAACATCGAAAAACCTATTGTCCCGCATATATTCAATAAAAACTTAACCATACCATTAGTTTTTAACTTGTTCAAGAGCTTTGTCATCGCAAATACACCTAAAAAAACTGATGAAAACATTGTGCCATAACTTAATATAGTATTATTTTTTCTATCTTTCTTGTATTGATTAACAAAGCTGTCTACTTTTTTTTGAGGCATTATGTAATAATTGGGCTTTTCATTTTTTGCAGTCAAATCTACCTGCACATAGCCGTTTCCTATATCTCTGCTGATTTTAGCTTCTACTGCCACAAACTTTACACTCCTTTCAAAGTAAAATAAAACAACTGAATATTTAGAATTGCTTTTTCTAAAACAATACTTTACAAAAATTTACAAAACATTGATTGAGAAAGTATACGCTTTACGCTATAATCCATTTAGGAAGTGTATCTTATGATTAGCCCAATCAACCAAAATGTTTTAGTTTTTAAACATCAAGACCCGCAAAATCGCAGCACAAATCCCAATAATCCGCAAAGACGCCCTTTATTAAGGCATACTGCTGAAAACAGGGATATTACGACAGGCGATAAAATAAAAGCCGGAGCAGGCGCTATTGCAGGTACTGTAATCCCTATGTTGTTTATGATGAAAAAACAAAAAGTTAAAAATCCATTCAAGTTACACTACGGGCTCCAGGAAATTATCGGGATGTCGGCATCTTCTATTGTCGGCGGTGTTGCTGTCGGAATGATAGGAGAAGACAAAAAAACCAATGAAAATAAATTAAAAGAGGGTCTGTTTCAGTTTATGAACGCTTCTATCCCAACTTGGATAGTGGGAGGAGTATTAAAGTTGTGTGAATCTAGCAAAAATTTTAATAATATCCCCGGGAAAATTATGTCAATTGCAGGGGGGCTTATTATAGGTATGTATGGTGCAGCCTCTGTGTCTAACCTGATTTGCGATCCGCATGACAAGCGTCCTGATAGGAAACTAACATTAAAAGACTGCTTAATCAATATTGATGATGCTCTCGGGGTACTGGTACTGGCTAAATTCCCTTGTGCTGACAAACTTCATTTTGAGCGACTGCTTCCGTTTATTTTTGCATACTGCGGATACCGTTCAGGAAAAAGTAACTAGATTAGACTAATACAGGATGTTTTTTTAAGTATTCCATAATATTTTTTATAGCAGTTTTCATTAAATGCATATTTACACATCCAAGATGTGCGGTATAATATCTTCCATCCTTCGGGGTTTCAGCTATAATTGATTTTACTATTTTGTTAACATCATTTGTGCCATATAACGCTTTCGCTCTTTCTGCAATATATTTATTGTTAATCTCTCCAAAACGCATGCCAGATAAATAATGAATAGCGTGTGAATTGTTTATCGCATCTCCTGTTATATTAAAATGCTTTAGTCCTCTCTTCTCACAATTTGCAACAGCCAGCTTCATTGCCAACTTGTCAACTCCGCCATAGAGCTCTTGTTTCATATTCTCTACTTTTGCAATATAAGCCCCGTCAGGAAATTCTTCAAGCGTTACATATCCGGCTTTAGTTAAGCCGTCATAGATTTCGTATGTCGTAGATGGGTTTAAGCCTTCTGGAATTATTCTTTCCGCTTTTAACTTAACGTGAATCTCTTTTTGAGTATTGCCATCTTTAAGAGTCAAAATACACCCGCTGTTTTTCTTGGCTTCTTCTGCTCTATTCAAAATCTGCCAATATTCCGGCGTCTGAAATGTTTTTTCAAGCTCTGCCTGGCGTCTGGTGTGGTAGTTTTGTTCCAAGAGCTTATAATCTTTTGTATATTTTGGGGTGTAAAAATTATTTATGTACATATCTATATAAAATCTGATAATAAAAAAAATTGCTAGCATATATAAAAATTAAAAGTCAGACATTGCCTGACCTTTAATTTTATTATAGTAAGTCAAGCAATGCCTGACATTAACTTTTTAGTCTATATTTTAGCAAGCTGTTTATAATAATCATGCGCCTGTTCAAACTTGTAAGACAAATTGAACAATTTAGCTTCCGTAAGCTGCGGCGTCAT
>CALUSJ010000128.1 GCA_944323405.1 Candidatus Gastranaerophilales bacterium | reverse complement strand
GAAAAATATAGGAGAAAATAAAAAGAATCTAATAAAGAAAGAAAAGGAATTGGCTGAAAGAACATTTGTTTCGACAGTAAAAAATAAATAAAAAATAGATGGGGATTTTTTTAATCCCCATCTATCTAGATTTGTTTTTTAGAGGAGTTATGGGTTCAGAATTATTATTTGATTTTGATAGAAATTTTAATAAACAAATTGTCGGAACAGATGAAGCAGGGAGAGGGCCGGCTGCTGGCGGAGTGTTTGCATCGGCTGTTTGTTTCGAAAAGATTACTCCAGGCCTTATTGAAGACCTTAAAATATTAAATGATTCAAAAAAGCTTTCTCCTAAAAAGAGGGAATCTATTTATAGTATTATAAAGAACAATACGCTTAATAAGATAGTGTGTATCGAAGTTGATGAGATAGAGCGGATTAATATCCTGAATGCATCATTGAAGGCTATGAAGCTGGCATGCCAGAGTATTATATCAAGTGTGGAGGCTTATGTATTGGTTGACGGGAATAAACTTATAAAAGATTTTTCTTATCCTCAGGAGTATGTTATAAAAGGGGATTCAAAATCTGCTTCTATAGCGGCTGCAAGTATTTTAGCAAAAGTTTCACGTGACAGATATATGCAGAAACTGCATGAAGAATTTCCAATGTACAATTGGGCAAAGAATGCCGGATATTTGACAAGGGAACATTTAGACGCAATAGATAAGTATGGATTGTGTAAATATCACCGCCCATCGTTCTTGCGTAAACACTTCAATGCGAAAAAGGCCGATGAATAAAACTTTGTAATTCGTTTTTTGACTTATTTCTCAAGAAAAAATATGTGAATCACTATTTTGTTTATAGTAAAATACCACAAGGGAGATTAATGGTGATGTTAGATAAGGCAGTTGAGTATATAAAAAGCAAGATAGAATTTAATCCTGAAATCGGGATAATTTTGGGTTCTGGTTTAGGTGAACTTGCGGATGAGTATTGTGATTTGGCAATTTCTTATTCAGAAATTCCAGGGTTTGAAGCCTCTACAGTATCTGGACATAAGGGCAGGCTAGTGTTTGCAGAAATCAATGGCAAAAAAGTTGTTATGATGCAAGGCAGATTTCATTTTTATGAAGGTCATTCTATTCAAAAAGTTGTGTTTCCAGTAAAAGTGATGAAGAAACTGGGAGTTAAAACCCTTATTGTAACGAATGCCGCAGGCGGTGTAAATGCGGAATTCAAGCCATCTGATTTAATGATAATAACCGATCATATTAACCACATGGGGGTAAATCCGTTAATAGGTTTGAATGACGATAGTATGGGTAAAAGATTTCCAGATATGAGTGAAGTTTATACGCCAAAATATGTTGAGCTTACTGAAAAAATCGGGGAAAAACTAGGAATAGAGCTTCAAAAGGGCGTGTATATGGCATTTACCGGCCCTTCTTATGAAACACCAGCCGAGGTTAAAATGGCTCGTGTTATCGGGGCTGATGCTGTTGGGATGTCAACGGTGCCAGAAGCGATTACGGCATCTTGGGCGGGGATGGATGTTATCGGCCTGAGTTGCATCTGTAATTCTGCTGCCGGAGTCAGCACCGTAGGACTTTCGCATGAAGATGTTATAAAGGCAGCAAATGACGCCAAGGATAAGTTTAAAAAACTGGTAAAAGAAATAATAGATGAGTTATGAGATTAGATAAGTTTTTAAAAGTTTCAAGATTGATTAAGCGCAGAACAGTAGCTAATGCTGTCTCTGAGATGGGGCGTGTTTTTGTAAACGGCAATAGTGCAAAACCGGCCAAACAATTAAAAGCGGGAGATATTATTGAAATAGAATACTCTAATCGGATAGAAAAAGTTGAAGTTCTTGTAATCCCAACTGGTAACGTTAGTGTTCAAGAAGCTTCTTCTCTATATAGAATAATAGAATAGGATAAAATATTATGCACGAAATTTTTGTAGAAATGAATAACTGGTTTCAGGCAATGGGAGTTCCCGGACTTGCGATTAACTCTTGTGTGGAAAGTTTTTTCTTAATCCCGCCTCCTGATTTTTTACTTATTGCAATGGACTTGGCTAAACCTGAAAAGGCCCTGTATTACGCAACTGTTTGTACAGTGGCTTCTGCTATAGGCGGTGCTATCGGTTATATTATCGGAAAATTCGGCGGCAGGCCTGTTTTTAACTTTCTTTTCAAAAAACATCACGACAAATTTGATATGGTTGAAAAAATGTATAATGAATACGGTTCGTTTGCGGTATTCTTTTCAGCTTTTACTCCTATTCCTTATAAAATATTTACTATTGCAAGCGGAATTTTGAATATGAATTTTATCAAATTCTTTATTGCAAGCTTTGTCGGCCGAGGCGCAAGATTTTATCTTGTAAGTATTGTTCTTATGTTCTTCGGGGAAGCCGTGAAAAAATATCTTGAGCTTGTAATTTTAGCAGTTACAATTGTTATTGTAATATTCTGCATTATTGTTTACAAAAAAAGACATTCATTTATAAAAGTGGAAGAAAAAGTCGAAAGCGGGGATAATGATGCCGGTAATCAATGAAAGTTTTACAATTAATACTCAAGGGCATAATGATATTATAGATATTACAAAACATGTCCAGAATTGTGTTTACCAGCACGAATTAAAGGATGCGCTTGTGTGTGTATCTGTTCAGGGAAGTACATCTGCCGTTACAACAATTGAATACGAAAGCGGCTTGGTTCAAGATTTAAAAGAGGCTTTGGAGAGGATTGCACCGACAGAAGCCGAATATCATCACGATGAAATCTGGCACGACGGAAACGGATATGCACATGTAAGAGCAGCTCTTGTTGGAAGTTCCGTGAATATCGCACTAAAAGACGGACTTTTAAATTTAGGAACCTGGCAGCAAGTTATTCTTATTGATTTTGATAATAAACAGCGCTCAAGAAATATTACGGTACAAATTGTATGCTAAAACTTTATGTAACATCTTCTAATAAGAAAGAGGGGAAAACTTTTATCACAGCAGGGCTTGCTGGTACTATGCAGAGTTTGGGATATTCTACCTGTGTTTATAAGCCGATTCAAACATCGGGGATTGAACACAATGGTTTTATGCAATCGCCGGATTTAACCTATATCAAAACTATTGATCCGTATATTGATACACATTTTTCATACTTGTTTAAATCAAACTTAGAGCCTTTGATTGCATCTGAAATAGAAAATGAACCTATAGATATAGAGCTTATAAACAGTGAGTATTCAAGAATATTGAGCGTTTCTGACTGCACAATTTTGGATGGAGACTATGGGATTATGAGCCCTTTGGCCCCGGGAATTCAGACAACTGATTTGGTAAAAAGACTGCAAATTCCGCTGCTGTTTGTTGTAACACCAAGAGATGATTCTATAAACGATACTCTTTTGTCAATTTATACGGCGCAAGAAAAAGGGCTGGATATTCGAGGAGTTGTGATTAATAATATCAAGGAAGACTGTCCTAAAAATCTTCTTAATGCAATTCCAAGGGTAATTGAAGAGTATACGAATGTGAAAATTTTAGGGCTTGTGCCTCATCTTAAAGGAAATTTTACTCCTGAAGATTTGATTACAAGTATTCTTAACGGAATTGATATCGAAAGTATTTTTAATGTAAAAATAGAAAAATTAGATTTATGATAATAACGGCCGGAGAATATAAAGGACGCAAGGTTTGTGTGCCAGACGAAAACATAACAAGACCAACACTTTCAAAAGTACGGATGGGAGTGTTTAATACGTTATATTCAATTATGGGTGATTTTAGCGGAAAAAGTTTTTTAGATACTTTCGGCGGTTCCGGCATTATGGGGCTTGAAGCTCTGTCTAGAGGGTTTGATAGTGTTCTGGTTTTTGAAAAAAATAAAAAAGCTGCTGAAGTTATTAAAAAAAATTATTCTATGCTCGGGATTGAACCTAATTTATACCTAGGAGACAGCTTGAAAATTTTGGCTAAAAATAATGACTTTTTTGATGTGGTATATATTGATCCGCCTTATAAGAGCGGTATTTATCAGGAAGTGTTGGATATAATAAATTGTAACATTGCGGTTGCAGAACATTCAGAAAACTTGGAATTTGAGGGATATAAGATTCTGAAACAAAAAAACTACGGCGGGAAATTCGTAAGTTTTCTCAAGAAAAATTGTGGTTAGATTCTGTATCTGTAATTGAAGATTATTGGTGTGATTTTTCAAAATCGGCTTTGATAGTTTTGATTATAAGTTCTAAATTTTCTTTACCAGTCAGGGGGCAGACCGATAAAATTTGAAGTGATAATTTTTCTTCATCAAATAATTTGTTTTCTTCGCAATATTTCATAACTACTGTAAAATTCTTTTCTTCTTGGGACAGACGAATGATACAAATATTTTTATTGTATTTTATATCAAACTCAAAGTTTTTCTTTGTGTCTGGTATGGAGCCAGAAGGCTGCGGTATATGAAGCTTTGATTTTACAATATCCTGCTGAATTATTTTGTGGAACTCCGGGCTTGCGCTGGATGAGGAATGGATATGGTTGATTGGTAAGTTTGATATGGAATAGTTTTGTTTATTATTCTGAATGTTTTTATATAACAAATAATTATCCCCATAAATTATTTTCAAATCATCCGGGATAGTGTAAAAATTTTCTTTTTTTCCAAAAATAGCAATACCCCAGTCTTGTGTGTTTAAATATTTGTTTTGATATAGAAAATGCGGTTTTATGTCTGAAGGAATGCTTGGAATATCAATGTAATTAACCCGGTGTGATTGGTTAATAGAATGGGGGTCAATACCAATTAGCCCTGTGTTTTTATTATTAAAGAGTTCTGAATCCACTATCATTTTGCAAAAATTTTTGCAAACCAGCATATCATCATTCAATAATGCAAAGTTATCGTTTCGGATATTTTTGATGCCAAGATTCCAACTTTGGTTTACATACAAGTTCTCTTTTGGCGTATAAATCCGAACCTTGTTTTCTGAAATATCAAGCGGAATTTCAGGCTTGTTGTTTATGATAAAAATCTCATCTACTATAGAATCATCTGTTAGAATTTGAACTAGTGTTTTTAATACTTGTAATCTTTTTTGAATGGTAGGAATAATTACTGAAAGCATAAGTTTTATTATATCATTAGTTATGGATAAAATCTATACGGAGGGGGGATTAGGGACTAGTGACTAGTGAATAGTGAATAGTGAATAGGTGAAGCGTGAAGGGTGAGGGGTGAAGGGAGCATTTTAGGCTGTAGGTCAGGCAATACCTGACTTCCTGTCATTGCGAGGACGATTAGGACGAAGCAATCCAGCCGATTATTAACTATTACATTTTGATCTAAAATACAAAAATGTTAGAGTTTAGGGGACTAGTGAATAGTGACTAGTGAATAGTGAGTAGTGAATAGGTGATTAAGAGTGAGGGGTGAGGGGTGAAGGGAGCATTTTAGGCTGTAGGTCAGGCAATACCTGACTTTCTGTCATTGCGAGGACGATTAGGACGAAGCAATCCAGCTGATTATTAACTATTACATTTTGATCTAAAATACAAAAATATTAGAGTTTAGGTGACTAGTGAATAGTGAATAGGTTAATAAGTAAACAAGGTTCAAAATAAGAATATTCTTTAACTTCTTCTCAACTCCTAAACCTCTAAACTCCTCAACCCTGCTAAGGGCGTAGAGTAAGCAATGACTGACTTTCTGTCATTGCGAGGACGATTAGGACGAAGCAATCCAGCTTTCTATTAACTATTACATTTTGATCTAAAATACAAAAATGTTAGAGTTTAGGGGACTAGTGAATAGTGACTAGTGAATAGTGAGTAGTGAATAGGTGAAGCGTGAAGCGTGAAGGGTGAAGAGAGCGGAATAAGTGAATAAGTTAATAAGCAAACAAGGTTCAAAATAAGAATATTCTTTAACTTCTTCTCAACTCCTAAACCTCTAAACTCCTCAACCCTGCTAAGACTGTAGCTCAAGCATTCCCTGACTTCCTGTCATTGCGAGGACGATTAGGACGAAGCAATCCAGC
>CALUSJ010000127.1 GCA_944323405.1 Candidatus Gastranaerophilales bacterium | reverse complement strand
CCTTCACGCTTCACCTAATCCCTAATTCCCCTAAACTATAATATTTTGATATTATTTATTTATGAATAGCAGACAATATATGTATATATTCTCAAATAGAATAATCACGATTGGCAGGATTTGTATTACTGTATTTTAGATCAAAATGTAATAGTTAATAGTCGGCTGGATTGCTTCGGACTAATCGTCCTCGCAATGACAGGAAGTCAGGGAATGCTTGCTCTACAGCCTTAGCAGGGTTGAGGAGTTTAGAGGTTTAGGAGTTTAGAAGAAGTTAAAGAATATTCTTATTTTGAACCTTGTTTACTTATTAACCTATTCACTATTCACTAGTCACTAGTCACCTCAACTCTAATATTTCTGTATTTTAGATTAAAATGTAATAGTTAATAGTCGGCTGGATTGCTTCGGACTAATCGTCCTCGCAATGACAGGAAGTCAGGCAATGCCTGACCTACAACCTAAAATGCTCCCTTCACCCCTCACCCTTCACGCTTCACCTATTCACTATTCACTAGTCACTATTCACTATTCCCTAGCCCAATATAAAATAACATTTGCATTAAATCAAAAACCATGGTATTATTCATTTGGTTAATGTTTAAGTGTTTAAAATAAAAGGAGTATGTATGAAAGTGAATTTTAATTCTGCATTAATGTCATGTCCTGCTGCAAAAACAAATACAAAATCTTCAGCAGCAAATCAGCAGCCAAGTTTTAAGGCTGTTAATAAAAAATTGTATGAAAAAGCAGAAGATTGGTACAGACGCAGAGGAAACCTTGAAACTTGCTGGTATGATGATATAAGAATGGCAGCAATACTTTTTAAAACAGTTAGCAAGCGGGATGCTTTAGATACAATGCATGCTGTCAGAAAGTTTGTAGAGCCAAATAGCATGAAGTTTTTTAATCACGTTTTAGATAACCTTCGACATATCAAGGAGTAAAAAAACAAATAATCAGATTGGCATTAAATAAAATAAAGAGGATGGCTTTTTGTCATCCTCTTTATTTTATTTTATCAAAAATTATAATCCTGTTTTGAAAAACCCAAGTCTTGATTACCCGTCTTCTAATTTTCGTCTTTGATAGTATTAGAACTCAAAGTATTCAATCTTCTTGCCGGATCGGTAATATGTGTAATTCTTAATCCAAAATTATCTTCAATAACTACGACTTCACCATATGCAATCAATTTCCCGTTTGCATATAATTCCACAGGTTCACCTGCTGCCTTATTTAAAGTTACAATAGAGCCTTTTGTTAGTTCCAAAACTTTCTTTATAGGAAGTTCTGTTTTACCTAACTCAACTGTCAGCTGCAATTTAACATCTAAAAGAATATTCAAATTCTGGTTTGGCGGCCCTTGAACCTGATCCAAATCTTCAAAAGATGCAAACTGAACCGGCTGAACAGTTACAGTTTTATCATCATCTTCATTATCTTCTTCTGCACTAGTTATATCAGATTCAGAAATACTTTCCGGCTCAGAAGCTTGTATGTCGTTTTCTTCTGATATTTCTTTTTCATTATCTATATCTTTTATATCATCATCTTCTGGCATCTGGGCAACCTCTCTATAAATAATTCCTTAATAATTCATGCATTTCATCATAGACATCTGTTATTTTAACACAAATTTTGTCTTTTAGTGTTCCAGGACGGGCGAAGAATTTCTTTTCCCCGTTAATTTTTACAATCAAATCATCCTGGATTCTATTATCAAGTTTAAGTATATCTCCCTCTGAAAGCTGCAAGAAGTCATCGAGGGTTATGCTGCACTGTCCGAATTGAACTCTCACATCAACATTTGAAGTATTGATTTTAGAAATCATCTTCATTCTTTCATCGTTTGATGCTACAAGCCCTTTTGTTTGGAAAATATGCTGCGTGCTTAAATGTCCCAAAACAGTTTCTAATACTGGATATGGGAAACAGATACTAAACAAACCGAAATGTTTACCCTGAATCTGGACTTCAAAAGTAAGCAATGCTACAATCTCTCCGGCTGTTGCAACCTGAATAGATTGATAGTTATCATCTAAGCTAATAAATTTTCCTGAAACGGGTATAATGGCATTCCAAGAATCTTCGAGCTGTTTGATTATAATATTAATAACTTTTTTAGCCAAGGCTTTTTCGATATCCGTAAGCTCACGTGTTTGTGCATCAATAGAACCAACGCCGCCAAGCATTCTGTTTACGATACAAGATATAACCTCAAAACTTATTCCCAGCAAAATCTGGCCTGATAAAGGTTCAAATTCAAACACACCAACACTAATTGGTGATGGCATTGAACGTACAAATTCTTCATAGGTAAGCTGATCTACAGAAACTATTTCTATCTCTACACGCATACGCAAATAACCGCTAAGCACAAGAGAAATAGCTTTAGAGAATTCTCTGTGTATATCTCTCAGAGCCCTGAGGTTATCTTTAGAAAACTTATCAGGCCGACGAAAGTTATAAAGTTTATAACTCTTATGTTCCGAATCCGAAAAATCTTCATCAAGATCATATGTTTCTATTAAATCATTTTTACTTGCTTCTGTCATTTATCCCCTATTGAATAATAAATTGCCCGAAACTAACTCTTAAAACTTCTCTTTCTCCGCCTAATATAGCATTAACGTCATTAGTAATCTGTTCTTTAGCAAGTTCTTTCCCTGCTGCTGTTGCAAGCTCAGTAGATGTCTTGCTGGAAAGATTTGTAATAACAGCATCACGGATAGCGGGTTTGTATTGATTCATCTCTTTCTGGATAGCTTCCATCGGATCTACAGGAGCCGGTGCTGCACCGTGTCCGCCATGACCGCCGCCGCCTTTTTCTTCGGTAGGTTCAGGAAAATCTGTTTCCTTTTGTGTAACTTCTAACGCTACATTAACTTTTAAGTATTTCTTCTGATTCTCATCACACAAGTTCAGAATAAAATCACCTAAATCAACAATAATGCCCTTCTTAATCTCATCTTCACTGCCTTCTTCATCCGCCAATTCTTCCTGTGAAAGATTAAGTGTGCTTATTTTCTGGCTTATAAGATTTTCCATAACTATGTAATTAACACCGGCAAAAACAATAAACATAATTACTATAGATGCAAGTGTCATAATTAAAAACTTTGTAATATCTTGTTGTTTGCCCTCTGGTGCTTTTTCGTTATCAGCCATACTATTCTCCATTTATACTATACAGTATCATTATATCAGTAGAACAACCTTATTTACCACCATTATTTGGTGTATTATTTAGTATTTTATATTCTACGATACTATTCTATTATATCAGGATTTTATAATTGCGCAAAATACTATTTTAAATAAGCTTCTTGTTGTTTTGCTTAAATTTATTAATGAATTATATAAGCAGAATTTGCACCTAGAACCTTATCTTTTAACCGCTTAAATCCTTTGCCGTAAATATATTTCATCTGCTCAACAAGGTTTTCTTCTACATCAATCAAATACATATCGTGTACAATGAATTCTTTTATAATAAACGCAATACTTTTATTTTTCGTCCAGATAATATTTGTATCAGAAATATCATTCT
>CALUSJ010000126.1 GCA_944323405.1 Candidatus Gastranaerophilales bacterium | reverse complement strand
ACTGTAATTTTGCTGGGAATCCATTTTTAGCTGAATGTATACAAAAAATATCTAATGTTTTTGATAATTTGTTTGGGCGTTCTTCATTACCTAAAAGTGTAAAATTTGAGCCGTTAACATATGGGATTCTGGGTGCATTTTACCCTTACAACCGAAATATTAGTTTTAATTCCAATTCCTCTTGTTTTGATAATATGGAGAACTTAAAAAAAGAGTCTAAGTCGGCTTATAATTTTTTACTTCCGAATGATTATTCCTCTTTACATCCAGCATGTACTTTTGTTCACGAATTTTCTCATAGCGCACATCACGATAATCTAGACAAACATAGGGGGAATGCATCCTCTATTATGAATGAATTACGACATACTCAAGTTCCTACCGTAATAGGTAGACTAATAACAAGATTTAAACTGGGAAATTATGCACTTGATAAAGAGGGTGGTATGAATGAATTTATGGCTGAAAGAATGACACAAGATATTTGTAATGGATTGTCAGCTGGCAGCTGGTCATATGTTAGTAATCGTGATAACGTAAAATATTCAGACATTTTTGAAAGAAAATGGAATTATAGGTATTCATCACCTCAATCTTACTTAGACTATTATACACAGCAGGTATGGAATGGCGACATAAGAGAAGCTGAAAATGCAGCTGGTAAAATAGAACGCTATTTGGCAGAGTTAGATGCCGCACCTGTTCCAAATGTGGTTTCAGTGCCTGTTAGCCAAGTACATACTGCTGCAATTCCAATACTTGACAGAATAGCGGACAGTGTTAGCGGCTTTTTTGAAAGTTTAACGGAAAAACTCGATAGTAGAAATAGATTAAGAATGAAACAATAGGAGGTGCTATGCTGCGTATAGAAAAAACAAACAACATAGTATTTATGAACAATTCACAAAACAAACAAAAAACTGATTCTGAACAAAAAGATAGTGAAAATAAAAATAATACAATGCTTTTATCTCTAGCGGGACTAGCTTCTATTGGTGCAGCTCTTGTTGGAATGGCAAAATGCAGAAAAATAAGTTTTGAAGATGTACTGGTAAAAAATGGAGTACAGATTAAAGATGGGTTCGCAACTTTAATAAAAACCGGAGAAAAATACACAGGCAAAATTGAACGGTACGTAAATACAAAAAAAGAAACGGTTCAATATGTAGATGGAATTATTACCGAAAAAATTTATCATAATGCATTAGGCAGAGAGCTGGAAGGTAGTTTCTATAAAGATGGAATTTTAAGAGTTTCTGTTGGTAGTGGAAAAGTTTATTCAATGACAGAGCTTGATAAAAATAACAAAGTAATAGGTCACTATGACTGTAAATCTGGCGAGCAAAGAAAGTTTGAAAATGCAAGAGACATGATAAAAAAACTAAAAGATTAGGATTAGCTCTGTAGGGTGGTCAAAGCCTTTTCAAATATGGAATTCCCAACGGTTTTGTCTTTTTGCGAGCCCACCAAAAACTTAATTAAAAAAAGAATTGGCGGGCACGCCATGCAAAATTTAAAGCAATTATTTGCAGCTTAATATAGTTTTGCCCATACTACTTTACTAAAGCCTATTATACAGATTATTTATTAATCATATAGGGTAAAATCGCACATATATACCCTATTGGTACAAAAATTGAAATTGAAAACAATAGATAATCAAAACTTTGCCGAAGTAAACTCAATTCGGTTTTAGAATTGCTGTTAATAAGCTTTTTTATTCTACAGCAATCTATAATAAAAAGAATAATTTCTACTACAAAGAAATTAGCTGCAAATATAACGAATGCATTTAAAAATATGACAATAACAAAGAAAAGTCCGTAATCTGGCATTTCTGTTTGTTTGATTAAATAATATACTTTTTCAATTGCAATTGTAAAAATGCCCGCAATTGCACAAATTAAATAAAATAAACCTATTGTTTTACCAAATTTAAATGTTAAAGTATTTCGAAACATACTTAAATTCTATCATAGAAGTTTTATTAAATAATAAAATTATAAATATTCAGCTTAATTTTATGCTAAACTTAGCATGATGAAAGAACTTGATTTTATTGAGATTATAAAAAAACAAACGGACAATGGTTTTCTAGGTGATGATTGCGCTTACCTTAAAGATTTGGGTATTGTTGTTACGCAGGATAATCTCGTTGAGGATGTTCATTCTAAGCTTAATTGGTGTACTCCCTACCAGCTTGGCTATAAAGCCGTAACAGTTAATATAAGCGATATTTTGGCTTCGGGAGCTAAACCAGCTTATATTACTATAGCTCTATCCCTTCCAAACGATACAAAAAAGCATTTTGTAGAAGAATTTTATAAAGGTGCAAAATCAGCGCTTCGGGGGGCTGAAATTATAGGCGGTGATATAACAGGAGCGGACAAAGTTTTTATCTCTATTACTGCCATCGGTTCTGATAAAGGAAGAAAAATTTCTTCAAGAAAATCGGCAAAGCCCGGGTATGTTATTATATCTAAAGGCAAATTCGGCGAAAGTTCATTAGGGCTTGAGGAATTAGTGCTGGGCGGTAATCGCACAGATTTAATCAAAGCTCATTTAGAGCCCGAGCTTGATGAAGAATTTGCGTTTGAAATATCTGAAAAAATTAAGGATGATTATGCAATGATGGATACATCAGACGGGTTAGCTGATGCTTTATTCAAAATTGCTCAAGCAAGCGGAGTTACAATCAGAGCCAAGTATATAGAAGGTATGTTCGGGGCAGAAGACTATAAGCTTGTTGCAGCTTTGCCGGGGGAATTTCTAAAAGAAATAAATATAGAATATAATATTATAGGAGAAGTTATTGAAAGGTCAGATTGTATTCTGGATATTGACGGCAAAAAATATAAAACTTATGACGAATTAGGTCTTTTTAATCA
>CALUSJ010000125.1 GCA_944323405.1 Candidatus Gastranaerophilales bacterium | reverse complement strand
TATTATATTTTGATATCGGCCACTGGGACAGCGGTTATTTTCCGATTAAGGATTTGAATGCAACTAAAAAACTTCCCGCCTCATTTTTTAATACTCTTCAAATGAGTTTTTTAACCAAAAACGAAGGCGATGATTTTTGTATAAGAAATATTGAGTTCGGAAAAATAAAAGCAAAGGCCGTATAAACTCAAAATGTCATCCTGAAAGCTTTGAAAATCGGGAGATGTAGGCAGGTTTGAGAGGTTATGATTCAGGAGTACGATTTTCAAGCTGTTCAGGATCTTACGGGTGTTTTAATTTAGTAAAGAAAGGATTTCAAATGGGTAAAAAATCACAATCAACCACAACGACTTACGGGAATACAACAACAAAAAACCCGTATGCAACAGCAACAACAAACAATTCAGGCACGACTGCTTCATTAAATGCAGGCACTGCGCTTGATTCTGTTTACAATTTTGTAAACAAAAACATAAATTCGCTTTTAGATGAATACTTAAATCCGAATTTGAATTCAACAACAAATCAGGCGAAATTAAACCAGTTTACAACAACTCTCGGTGCTGAGGCTTCTAAAAACTTGGAAAACAATATTATAAGTCCTCTGTCTGAAAGGAATATGATACGTTCATCTCAAGCGACAGATTTGTATAACAATCTTTCAGATACTGCGACAAACTCACTTGCTTCATACGTAAACGAGCTTTTAGCGGCCTCTCAGGATAATACTGCAAGTATGATAAACAATCTTCTTGCAGCTTACATGCAGGGCTATGATGTAATTTCAGATATGCAGCAGCAATCACTTCAAACAAGTGCAGGTAATGCTACAACTACATCAAGCGGAGGTTCTGCTTTTGGCAGCAATTTTAGCTCTGGAGTTTCTTCAGCATCAAGTCTTGTGAGCATATTAGGAAATCTTGCCAAAATACTTGCAAATAAGAGCGCATAAGGAGAATTCAAAAATGGATAGAGAATATTTATTTAAGTATGCACCTGCAATTATTGTTTGTGCGGCGGTTTTACTTCAATACAATCTTTTTGTAACGCCGGAGAGGTTAGAGCAGACGCACAGGGAAATCCTAACCGAAGTTGCGCAGGTGTATATTACTAAATCTGAGTTTGGGAATATGAAAGACCAGATTATGGATATCAATAAGAAAGTTGATAAGATTTATGACACATTGATTACGGAAAGGAGTTCAGATGGCATTAACTGAAATTGAATACGGTTCACTCGCTTCATCAGAAGTTATGAATAATAATTTTGAATATTTAGATGAAAAAATATCTGATGTATCTGAGAATTTGACATCTACAGTTGCAACAATTAATTCAAATTTAGCGACAATAAACAGCTCAATGGCTTCAATGAGCGATGAGTTAAACCAAGCTATCGAAGATTTAGACAGCGATTTAACAGAAGCTGCTGAGGAATCTTTTTCTATAAACGGGCTTTATGTGACAACTTATACAAATGGAACATCTTGGTATAGGGAGTATTTTTCGAATAAGGAAAAAACCACAAGAGTTTGGATAGAACAAGGAGGGCAGGCTTGGCAAAATAGTTATGTTACTTATATAAAACCGATGAGTAATACAAATTATACAATCCAAGTTCAAGATATAAATAACAGTTATATAGAAGGCGCAAAACCCCAAAATTTTTCAACCGCTGGTTTCACTTCAAGTTTTCGATATGGCTGTAATGTCCGCTGGTATGTTGCGGGAGTTTAGTTATTAGAATTGTTAAAAAGGAGATATAAAATGTCATATAAATTAGAAAAACCGTATACAGATATACAAAGAGCCGATTTTATAGTTAGTTATAATCATCAGCAGGGATTAATGATAGAAGAAACAGAAGATGCGTTGTATGCACTGCTTCCGAATGAAGTTATGCAAAACAATATTCCTGTAATTAACGAAAATTATGAGTCAGAAGCTGCTTCTGCAAGAGAGGCTGAATTTGAAAAAGAATTCTTTGAAACATCTCTGGGCTGGATAAGAAGAAAGGTAAATATGAAAGACGGTTCAAAAAAAGATTTCTTGTCTGACTTGCTTCTTCAAATAAAAGCCGGACTTGAACTTGGACAAAATATTGAGATTGTTACTTATTCAACCCCTGATTTTTCAAATGATTTAACCCCGGAATACCTTTTGTCGCTTCAGGTAAAGAAAAACGCAACTTCAGAATTTATTCAGGAATGTTTAATGCAGACTGTAGCTGATTTTTATGGCGGCTAGGGATAAATTAATTCAATATTAAAAGGAGAAAAACATGTCAAATAATATAAGAGTAATAAGACCGTCCGGCAGGGTTGGCGTGACGGTAAGTCTTGATACGTCAGGCCATTATTCAGAACTTGCAAAACAATGGGCGATTTCTGACAATAAAGTTGAAAATATTGATTATTCTGCAAAGTATTACGCTTCTCAGGCTTCCGAAGCGGTAGACGAAGCAAAAGATTGGGCTTATAAAACAGATGATAAAGTTGATGGGGTAGAATATTCGGCCAAATATTACGCCCAGCAGGCAGCTTCTGCCAGTGCAAACAGCGCTGATATAAATTTTTCTAATATAACGGATGCAGCTAAAGCTGTTATTCAGGCAAACTCCGGGGCTTCATCGGGAGGGGGTTCCTGGGGGAGTATAACGGGTGATTTATCAGACCAGACAGATTTAAATACTGCAATTTCAGCTTGTGCAAAATCAGATTTTTCGAACTGTACAAAGCCATATATATTAGAAGTTGGTGAATCAGGAGGATATTGGTATAGAAAATGGTCTGACGGCTGGCTGGAACAAGGCGGCGGTATAACTTCATCTGCGAACTCTAAGGGAGCTGTATTTTTGCCAATGCAATATCTTTCAACAGGTGATTATTTTGTATACCTGACAGGCCAGAGCGAAGTTGATGAAGGCAGTGCTGATACGGGTGCTGTCTGGATTTATACAAGAACAAATGCAATGTTTAGATGGGTTAATGACGGCCCGGCTGGAATAATGTTTTGGTATTCCTGCGGAGCTGCAAGTTCATAAAATGAAAGGAAAAAAATATGGCTATAGCTATTGATGAAAAGGGAACTATTACTCTATATCAGGGTGATAGCGGTGAAATCGCTGTTTCAGGTTTAGATAATACGAAAAATTATATGGTTTATTTTGCTATTCAAGATAAAAAACGAAATCTTATAGGAAGTGAATTACAGGTTGCTGCAAATAAAACCAGTTCTATTGTATTTTTTTTAACGCCGGACTATACAGATTTGCTGGAAGTTCCTAAAGGTAAATCTTATGAAATTTATACTTATGGAATAAAAGCCTGCGAGACTGAAAATAATGTAGAAGATACTTTGTTTGTTTATGATAGTAATTATGGCGACCAGAATATGATTATTGTTTACCCAAGAAAGGTTGCAGGGGGATAAGTGCGGGGGAAGTTAGATGAAAGAATGGTATTCAAATAAAAAAGCTGGAATATTTTTTGATGAAATTCCTCATGTTTGTATAAGGTACTATGTCCCTGTAATGTCAGAGGAAGACAGAATTTCTATTGAAAAATATCCGTTTATTAATAGAAAGAATTTAAAAGTTAGGCTTGTGGATTATAAAAAATATAAAACATACAATTTTGAGATACCAAAAGGTTATTGTTATGATGGAGCCTCTATCCCAAGAGTTTTCTGGAGGATAATAGGCTCCAATACAGACAATAGATTTCTAATTCCTGCTTTAATCCACGATGTTCTTTGTGAGAATCACCATTATATCGATAATGATAGGAAATTCTCGACAGAAGTCTTTAATGCATTATTAGAAGCTAGTGAAGTGAGCGCTTTTAAGAGATTCTGGATGAAAAATACTGTAAATATATTCCAGATGTTTTGTTCTTGGTAATGGTAAGCGCTGCGCACATAGTTATTTGGCCTGCTGATATTAATATTCAACAAATCTCAATATGTAACATTAAATGTAACATAATACATATTGTGTTACATTTTACTAAATATAAATCCATAATAACACATTATAGTGCGTGTTTCAAGCCATGAGAAAAATTAAGCTCTTCTTCCGAATACCGCCCGCTTTCTCCACAAAGGACAAAGGTCTAAAACGTGCTAATTTAGTGTGTTTTGATACATGAGCCAAAAATTAGAGAAGTTGGCCGGATGATTTAATAATGGGAATAGCCTGTATTGCTTTCATACTTTGCATTCCAAGTTAAATATTTACCCCTAATGTAACACAATATGTATTAAGTTACATTAAACTCAATGTAAAAAGCAAACAGAAAGGAATAGCGAACGTGAGAGCAAAAAAATTAAACGGGTTTTCTCTAATGGAGATGATGATTGTGCTATTAATTGTTGCGATAATTGCAGCAGCAAGCGCACCAATGGTAACAAAAAGATTAACAAGAAATGCAGGCACAGGCGACAGCCCTTGGGTATTTACGGGGCTTCAGAATGATATTGCCTACAACCTTGGAGGTGAAGATAATGCAACCGTAATAATCGGAGCCAGCAGACTGCCTGACTCCCTCGAAGGAATTACAAGGTTATTTATCGACTCAGGCGATAATGCTTCACATATTGCATTTGGTAATGGCGAAGCTATACCTCTGCAATGGACTATTGACCCGGAAGGTCGTATTGGTATATCAGATGATGATAGAATCCCTGATGAGTCAGTCGCATTTGGTATTGATCAGGATATAACCGCAAACAATTCTGTAGTTGCTTATGGAAACCATTTGAATATATCTCGACCACGTACTTTAGCGATTGGGCATGAAGTCGATGTGACTGATGAAGGAGCAATCGGTATAGGTTCACGCAGTAATACATATGGTACTGAGCCGAGATTAACTGCTTCAGGGTTTAGATCAATAGCTATAGGGACATCATCGCAGGCAACAGGTGATAACTCTATTGCGATTGGTTCAAAACTTACAACCTGGGCTCTAAGAAGCAACAACACAGAAGCCTCTGGTGACAGATCTGTGGCTATAGGGGCGGGTGCAAAGGCTACGCTTCCTAACCAAATAGTGTTGGGAACATCTAGTTCAACTGTTTATATTCCTGGGAACCTAGTTGTAGGTGGCGAACTCTTTATTCTTGGCCCTACTGCAAAAGCTGACGGGG
>CALUSJ010000124.1 GCA_944323405.1 Candidatus Gastranaerophilales bacterium | reverse complement strand
GCATAGAGATTGGAAAATAAATTTGATTAAAGAGATGAATCCTCAATTTAAAGATTTATCAATGGATTGGGAATAAATATTGTCATTCTGAATTTATTTCAGAATCTTACCAGTTTATAGTTATAACATCCATTTGATAAGACCCTGAAACAAGTTCAGGATGACAAAAATTTTGGTTCGCTTTGTCAAACAAGTTCAGCATGACAGTTTATGTTATTTTCTGATGTAATATATGTTTGTTTAAAAAGTCTATAATATTCCAAAAGTAAGACTGTTTCTGACTTTTTGAGTTTTTCAATCAACTCTTTTATATACTTTAAAAAGTTCGAACTTCTCTGCTTTACCCCCAGATTTTCTAAGGATATATTAGTTTAAAAAAATATTTTGGTGAGATATTTTTATACGGGCGTGAAGAATTTTTATGTTAAAATTCTTTATGTATGAAGAGATTTTTGATTATACTGGCCTTAATAATTATATCTCCGCTTAATACAAGAGCTGCAATTGTAAAAGTTGATTTGGATGAACTGATTGATATTGGCTTGAGGGAAAACTGCGAGCTTAATATTAAGCGTTTGGAAATAGATGCGTATAGAAAAGATATAAAGATTGCAAACAGGCTTCAGAATCCTCAGTTACAATCAAACGTGATGCTTGGAAATGTTGCATTAGGTAATTCTTCTCAGGCCGGCCTGGTTCTTCCGATAGAAATTTTAAAGCGAGGAGTTAGGAAAAAGATTGCAGAAGAGGAGTTTACGATAAAGGAAACAGAGCTTAAGCAGGCGGAGCATAATTATAAACTTCAGGTTATGCAGGCGTATTTTGATGTATTGTATGCAAAATCGGTTTATAAAATTCAGGAAGAGCGGCTCAAATTGTTTGAAGATTTAGTTAAAATTACAACGGAGCGTCCAAAGAGTTCTGCTTATTATGAGATTGATAATCTGAAAGCCGATATTCAGTATGCAAGTCAGAAGATTGAATTAAACAGGGCAAAAGCAAATATGCTTGCCAAGCAGTTTGAGCTCAATAAGATTTTAAATATCGGTCACGATGACATTATGTATGATACAAAGGATCCTTCTTTGTTTGGTAACTGGTCTTATTGGAATATAAAGCTGCCTGAATACAAAACCCTTGAAAATACGGCATTAGCGTATAGTTATATTATAAAAATTTCTGATAACAATATAGAAAAATCAGAACTTCAGCTAAAGGAAGCCAAGCGAAAGAGGGTTCCAGATATAAGTGTTGCGGGCGGTTATGCTTGGCAGGCGCATCCTTCAGCGCCAAATAATTACAGCGGTGCTTTTGTGGGGTTTGGAATGGATGTGCCGATTCTTTATAATTTTACGCCTGATATTCAGAAGGCTGAAATTTTTTTAAAGCGTAGTAAAGCTGATAAAAAAGCTTATGAAAACCAGCTTAAGTATGAGCTGAAAAAGGATTATAACACTTTCAAATATTCTGCTGAAAATATGGAGTATTCACAGAAAATTCTTGATGAGTCTGCAAAAATCGTAAAGCTTTCAACGGATGCTTATATAAAAGGAAAAAACTCTTATACCGATTTGATTATTAATGAAACTGCGCATCAAGAGGTTTTAAGCCAATATTTGAACGCAATGTCACGGCATTTTTATTCATACTTAGAAATTATGCAAGATGTCGGGCATGATATATTATTAATAGATGAGGAACTTTTATGATAAAACTTGTTGCAACAGATATTGATGGCACTATATTGATTCCAGAGGGTGAATTCAGGCCAAGGGTAAAGAATTGTGTAAAAAAGCTTTGTGAAAAAGGGATAAAAGTTGTTCTTGTAACTGGGAGAATGCATGCAGCGGCTTCACTTATTGCAGAAGATTTGGGGCTGGATACTCCTGTTGTTTCTTATCAGGGAGGGCTTATAAAAGATAGAGAAAAAACTCTTTATGAAAAATGTCTTACCAAGGAGCAGACGGAGAAAATTATTGAATGGGCTAATGATGAGAAAATCCACCTTAATTTATATAACGATGATGTTTTATATTCTGAATCAGAATGTTACGAAGTAAAAAGATACTGTAATAATTTACATACAAAATATACGTGTAAAAAGTTTTGTGAAATCGATAAAACAAAAGTGAATAAGCTTCTTGCAATAGATTATGATAATCCCGAGAGGATAAATAAGTATGAGCGGGAACTTCCCAATGTTTTTCCAGAGTTATATATAGTCAAATCAACGCCTTATTTTTTGGAGTTTTCAAATAAAGAGGCCTCAAAATATTGTGCGGTAGAGTTTTTGCAGAAACTATGGGGAATCAAAAGAGAAGAGACTTTGACAATCGGAGACCAGAATAACGATATAGCACTATTAAAAGCCGGCGGAATAAAGGTTGCAATGGGGAATGCGACTGATGAGCTGAAGAGTGTCGCAGATGATATAACTGATACTGTTTATAATGACGGGTTTGTAAGCGCAATGGAAAAATATTGTCTTCTCTAAAAGTTATTCAAATTTTATGGATGTTTTCCCAGAATCGACTGTCAGGATTACGATTTTAGTAATCATATCTTTGTTTCCTTCAACCTCCACGGATTTTAGATAACTGTGTGCTTGTGAGTCCTTTTTAGGAACAAGTCCGAGCTTCCAGCCGCTTTCATAATAAAATTGGAAATCTTTTTCGAGTTTGGAATATGATTTATTAGTTATTGCTGAAATAACGTTGTTAATATGTTTATATTCTTTATTGGTATAAGACGTAGTACTTTTTATAGGATAAATAGTATAAAAAGTGACGCCTTTGTCTTTTTCGTATTTAAAATTCCCGGCAGATTTAAGTATTATATCTGATTTAGGTAGTGTTTTTTCCTGGGTAAATTTACAAGACACATTTTCATATCTTGGGATTTCATCTGCAATATTTTCGAGCTTTGCAGGGTGCTCAAAAACACTCCCGCTAACTGATATACAAGAAACTGCTGATAACAATATTATTAATCCTAAAAATTTATTCATTATATTCCTCGATTGATTTTAAAAGTTTTTCTGGTGCATTATACAAAGTCTCTCCAGTTTTAGCGTTCACGCATATTTGCATGCTGTTTGCACTCAAAATTTTTTCATTCTTAGTATAAATATTGTACTTAATAATAATAGCAGGTTCAAGTTCTTTTAAGATACATTCTACTGTTAAGTTATCTTCAAACCTTGCAGATTTTATGAATTTTAGATCCATTTTTGCAATAGGATACATAATGCCATCATCATACATGTCTTTATATGTATAATTGATTTTGCTAAAAAATTCACATCTTGCCTGCTCTAAATACTTAACATAATTTCCGTGCCAGACAATGTTCATCGGGTCTAAATCATAAAATGCAACTTTTATCTGAGTTTTTGTTGTAATATTTTTCATCAATATTTCCTATAAGTAATTTTGTATCGGGAAAATTCCGCTTGAATATGTTTTTTCATTATCTTCGTATTTGAAACTTATATTAGAATCAGTTTTATTGAGCTTGAGTTTAAGAATTTTATTTGGCTGTATGATATTTGAGAATTTTACCTTTCGTATTTGTCCGCAATGACAATCCGTTTTAAAAGCTTCTTTAATAAAAAAGTCAGCATAAAAGAACTGTACAACACCCGGTAAAATCGGCATTCCATCAAAATGTCCTCTAAAAAAATTACTGCTTTTTAAAAAACATAATTCAAATTCAGCCGATTCTTTTGCGATTTTTCTTGATAAAACAAGCGGGAGGCTTAAATTGATATTAAACAGAGTTTTAATTTGTTCAACATCAATTTTTCCCCTGCTGTTTTTAGGCATTTCATCAATAAATTTCCATCTTTGAGGAACAACTTCAAATTTTTGCAGCAATTCGTTCTTAAGCCTTTTTACAAGTTCAATATTTCCTTGTTCTATAATAAAATTTTTCCCTATTTCTGAAAGAATAACAGCTGCGGCAATTTTCCCGTCGTGTTCAAAATTATAACAATCTTCGACAAATTCGCTCTTCTTCAATTCTTCTTCAATATCTTCTGCTAAAATTCTTTTTTCTTGAATTTTTAGTATTCTGTCACATCTGCCCAATAGTTCGATTTTATCTCCGTGTAATTTGACTCTGTCCCCTATTGTTTGTATGTTTTCTTTTGTGTATATAGTAGAGAGTTTTGTTCCATTATCTTCTTGTGACAGAATTTTTATACCATTAAAAAGTTTAATGAGAGACTCTTTAGAGGATTCTCTATATCCAACCGTGCCGGTTTCAGTGCTTCCGTATATATCAATAACCCGCTCAGCAATAGTTTCTGCATATTTGTATGTTTCATCCTTGAGTTTAGAACCAGCAGATATAATCGCTTTGGGCTTTATCTCTACTTCTGCATTATATTTTCTTAATGACTCAAGAAAAGATGGTGTGGTTATTAAAATTGCATTTTTGACTTTAATCTCTTCTGGGTAGCTGATTCTTTCAAGGTTAATGATAGAGTTTTTATCTAGAGGAAATATAAAATAAAATACAAACCCAAAAGCGTGTTCAGGAGTGGTTGTTGTTATAAATTCTAGATTTTCTCCTAGGTGTAATGCTTTCTGAGCATCCTCGGCTTCTGCAAGAAAATTTTGAAGAACTTTCTTTATGCATTTTCTTTCGGAATGACTGGAACCGCTTGTATAAAACTCAAATATCCCGTTATCTGCGTGGGAGATTATTTTGTGGATATTAGAAGCTATGAATCTTAGATTGAAGTTTTCTATGCTGTCAATATTTTTAAGATTTTTTATATCACCAACAGTATATTCTCGTTTTGAATCTTTGAGAATAATTTTATCATCATATTTATTACTAAAAAAACAGTTATAAAAATCAGCCGTCATACTTCCTCTTAAACAATATTCTTATAATATATTCTATACCAAAAAATGCACCAACAAGTAAATATGATATAAAACCGTTATAAATAGTCCAAATTTTAGCAGACATGAACATTGTAGCAAAAGATATCAAGAAATTAATAAACATAAATACTGACCATATATAAGTCAGCTTTCTTGTATAATTCATTACCCAAGGTTTAGCATCGGGTTCCATAGAGAGTGCAATTTTTTGTATGACTGTTTTTTCTTGAAATGTTGAAGAGAAAAATACTATAAAGAAGCCTAGATTGACTATCGGGGGGTAGAATTTGAAAAAGATACAGTCTGTGAAATGAAAAGCGACAATTACAACAAACATCCCTGCAAAAGGCAGAATTGCTTTAAATGTACTATACCATTTTTTTGCAATTTTATTCATAGATATATAATAATATAAAAGGAAGGGTTGGGATAGTATTAGCTGGATGTGGGGCTTTTTACTACAAGCATGCAATAGTGTGAATGAATAAAAAAGTTGTTAAAATCATACATTCTCATGATTTTATTTAAAAAATATACTGCTAATATATAACTATACTCCTTAAAAAACGACGATACACATATCCCTAATCAACAGCTATGCACGATAAAAAGTTCATAGCTTTTTTTTATGCCAGACTTTTGCTCTAACTCAGGCCGTTTAAAAAAGGGGTTAATATGTGAAATATCGGTCAAAATCAACATCTTCAAAATTACATAAGAGGTGGAAAATGTCATCGTCGTCATCAAGACGTTGAAAATTATATTCATCGAATTTCCAGTATTTAGGATTAATACCTTTTACCCGCACGATGTTTTTGTCTTTAAGAATTTGCAGCTTTTTTTTGACTTCTTCAAGAGGTAAATTCGTGCGTTTAGCTAGTTCAACAGCAGTAATACCATCTTTATGGCTGCATTTTTCCGGGGTAAGGAACATGAGTTCCAGCCCGACCATTTTTAAGTTTTTATCTTCAGCTTCCGAACTCATGCACTTATTATAGCACTATCGTATGTATTAATCAATTTGAAGGAGGTTTTTTATCTTGTTGAACATATGTGACTTTGTTATAATTATTTTATGGATAAAGAAATTGAGTCACTTCAAAATATTTTGAAAAAAGATCCTTCAAACTTTCAAGCAAGACGGGAACTTTCTATTTTGCTTGTGAATAGCGGTTTTAATGAAGAAGCAGAAGGAAATTTGAAATATTTGATTAAATATTTCCCAGACGATGCCGAACTCTATTACAATCTTGGAATTGTTTATGAAAAGCTGAAGGATTTTGATAAGGCAAAGCGTGTTTATCAAAAAGCCATAGAACTCTCTCCTCAGGAGGATTTTTATTATAATTTAGGAGAAGTTCTTGTAGATTTAAAAGAGTGGGATGAGGCAATTGCTGCTTTTAGAAAAGTTTTGCAGACAGATACGAAAGACGGGAATTGCTATTTTAATCTAGGGGTTTGTTATTTTAACAAGCAGGAAAAAAATATGGCTCTTGATTGTTTTCAAAAGGCAGTTGAACTCAATCCAAAGGATATTTTTGCTTATTTTTATTTAGGATATATTTATCAAAATGACGGATTGACGAATTTTGCAATAGAGAGTTATCAAAAGGTTTTGGCAATATCTCCTGATTATAGCTGGGCATACTTTAATCTTGCATCAATAGAATATAAGACAGGTAATATTGAAGAAGCAAAAAACTATTTATTAAAAACAATAGAATACAACTCTTTAGATATTGAAGCATATAAGCTTCTTGTGAAAATTTGTTTAAAACTGGGCGATATAGAAGAGATTCTGGAGATATTGCATACGAGACTTGAGAAGGAAGAAAACGGCGATTTGTACTATTGTCTTGCCCGGGTTTATAAATATACAGGACAAATAGAAGAATACTATTCAGCATTAAAATCGGCACTTAAAAATCCTTATACACTGACTTTTCCAAAAGAAGCTGTGCAAGAAGAATTTGATTATGCAGAAGAGAAGTTTGGCAGAAAAGAAGAAATAGAGCCTGAAACAGAGATTCCAGAACAAGAGTCTGGAGAATCAGCAGAGCCAGAAGAGTTTGAAGAGTCTGAAGAGTCTGAATTTGCAGAAGAAGATGATGAAGCAGTAGCAGAAGATGATGATGAAGATGAAGAAGATGAAGTTGATAATGACGCATTGGAAGAGTATGATAATGAAGAAGATATAGAGGACAAAGACGAATAGGGTATGTTATCAAAGATATTTATAAAAAATTATATATTAATAGACGAATTGGAATTAGAATTTTCAAAGGGTTTAAATATTATAACAGGTGAGACCGGGGCTGGGAAAAGCATTTTAATAAATGCGATAGATATAGCCTTTGGTGCAAAAGCCGGGCGTGAAGTTATCAAAACAGGAGCCGAGAAAGCGACAATAGAGCTTACAATAATAAATACAAAGCAGGATTTAACCTCTTTATTTGAAAAGAATGGCATTGATAACATTCAAGATGAGATAATTCTTTCAAGAGAGATAACCCAGACGGCTTCTCGTTCAAGAGTAAATGGATGCTTGGTGAATCAGGATTTTATGAAAAAATTCAGGGAACTTTTTCTAGATATCCATTCTCAGCATCAGACTTATTCTTTTTTACAGCCAAAATATCATATCACATTATTAGATTCTTATTCCAAGAATACTTGTGGAGAAAAATTAGAAAATTATAAAAAAGAGTTTTTGCGCTATAAGAGTTTAATAGAAAAGCTTAATCAATTGAAGAATTCAGCAGACAAAACTGCTGAACAAATCGATTTTCTGCGATTTCAGGTAAATGAAATAGAAGAAGCTCAGCTTAATTCAGAGAAAGAGGATGAGGAACTAAACAATGAGCTTGCAGTACTTGAAAATGTCGAAAAGCTAAAAGATTTAACCGGCAGTTCTTATTGGTCTATATCTGGTGATGATGGCGCAATATTGGATGCTCTTTTGCAGATAAAAGCAAATCTATCAAAGGCTGTTTCAATGGACGGTTCTTTAGAGGCAGTAGAAAACCAGCTTGTTGATACAATAGAGAACTTAAAAGACATTTCGTCAAGCTTGAGGGAGTATTCAAGTTCTTTAGAAAACGATGAAGAGCGGATAAATAATATACAAGAACGCTTATTTTTATTGGATAAACTCAAACGTAAGTATGGCGGAACGCTGGAAAAAGTTATGCAGCAGGGAGATGCTTTAAAGAAAGAGCTGGAAAGTATTGAGTTTTCGACTCAAAATATTGAGGAGCTGGAATCTGAAATAAAGGATTTGTATGAACAATTGGAAGTTTTGGCGGATGAAATTTCTGTAGAACGAAAAAATTATGCCAAAGTACTTTCTGCGCTAATCATAGAAAAATTGGAAAAATTAGAGCTTCCTAAAGTTAAATTTGAGATACATTTTGACAAGTGTGAATTGAACCTTAATGGAAGTGACAAAGTCGAGTTTTTAATCTCCACAAATATTTCGGAAGGGCTTAAGCCTCTCGCAAAAGTTGCGTCTGGCGGAGAAATATCACGTGTCATGCTTGCGATAAAGACTATTTTTGCACAAAGTGACGAAATAGATACCGTAATTTTTGATGAGATAGATACTGGAATATCAGGCAAAACTTCACAAGCAGTAGCAGAAGAAGTGAAGGAACTATCAGAATATATGCAAGTAATTATGATTACGCATCAAGCAATAATAGCGTCCAAGTCTGACAGACATTTTTATGTGAAGAAAACCCAAGATGGGCAAACAAGTATAGACATATCCGTTCTTGCTGAGGATAACAAATTGAAAGCGATTGCAGAACTGGCAGGAGGCGAAATAACGGATGAGTCATTAAAATTTGCACAGACATTGATGAATTAAATCCAAATGCACTGTCTGCAATATCAGAAAGCTTCATTATATGATAGTATCATTAATGAAATTAAACAAATTTTCTCTGGATTGTTTAATTCTGGCTTGGAATTTGTATTTTAGCACGCTACGTTGCGGATCTGTTGAGTATTTAGATTTTAAAGTTCCCAAGTTTGTCGCTGTTCTTATGTTTTGGGACAGCAAAGCTAGATTATTGCTAATCATATTCATTTTCCTTTCGGGTAATGTACTTCCTCCCGTAAAATGAGGTGTTCTTTTATTCTACTCTAAACGAAAAAAATGTAAAGAGTTTTTTTTGAAAATCCGCCAACCGGCTTATAAATATATGTATATCTCGCTTAATTTGCATATTTTCACTTTTTTTTGTAAAATCAAACATTCTTGCTCGTTGACTTTTTTATTTGATTTGTTGTACAATTCTGTTAACTATCATAAAAAAATACGGAGTTAAAAATGAATTCACAACAAGATGTTATATACGGTTTAATGAATGAGTTAGAAGAAGCTTTGGACAAAGGGTTTCCATTGCTAGGATATTGTTTTACTGTTGTAAAAAAAGAGACTGTAACAAACATCTTAGATAAGTTGTATGCTGCGCTGCCTGATGAAATAAAAGAAGCACGTGCGCTTCTTCGCCGTAAAGATGAACTTCAGTATGAGGCGCAGCAGCGGGCTGAAAAAATAATTTCTGATGCTCAGGCAGAAGCAAATCGTCTTTTGAGTGAATCAGATTTGCTTAGGGCTGTGCAAAGAGAAGCTGAAAAAATTAAGGAACAGGTTATAACTGATTGTGAAGAAATAAAACGCAAGGCTCTGGATGATGCAGAGAATGTAAGGATTCAAGCGAGTGATGAGGCTGCTAGAATAAAAGATGGTGCAACAGTTTATGCAGAACAGGTGCTGGTGAATTTAGAACAAAATCTCGGTCAGTTACAAGAGGTTGTGAAGAATGGCCAGTTGCAGCTTGAACGCAGAAGGGTTGAAGCTGACGAACAGTCTGAACATAATTATGTTAATCAAAGACAAGAATTTGTACAAGATTTTAAAATGAACTAATTTAAATATTTTGTTTTTCAGTTTTAAGATTTTGGTGATATAATTGGGTTATGAATATTGACCCAATTAGTCGAGTTAGTGTACATTCTTTAAATATAAAAAATAACAAAACACCATCTTTTGCTGGTGAGAGTTGTCCTAATGAAAATAAGTTAGTAAAGGAGCTTGATAAGATGAGTATTATTAATAATGTCAATATTGGCAAAAAAGATTTTGCGCTGAATCTTTCGCATGAAGAGTTAGAGAAGAGGACGCACAAAGATTATTTAACGACTAAAAAAATGCTGGCTGTTGATGCACCTGAGTATTTGGAACTTGCAGACGGCGATAAAGAGGCACTGAAGCATCTTGTGAGGGCTGCTGTTGTTTTGGATAAAGTAAATATGCAGCTTGATAATCCGAATAATTTGCCTTTTAAAGAGTATTTAGAAAAAGAGATTGAAAAAGGGAATGAGGATGCTAAATTAACAAAAATTCTTTTTGACGCACAAAAGGGTGTTTGTTCTTTAGATAGAGAAAGCAACATGATTGAACTTGCTAAGGGTGTTTCAATGCGTCCCGGCAAAGGTGTTTATCCTCAAGATTTAGAGAAAGAAGAGTTTCATCAAATCTTAATCAACATGCTAAAAAACGGGAAAGTTGACGAGGTAGCGAAAATCCTTAACCAGCGTTCTGTTGTTGAAAGGGCTGGAAATGAGCTTGTTGCAACGGATTATGTAGATAAGTTCAGAGATGATTTTGCCTATATGGCATCGGAGCTTGAAAAAGCTGCGGAAACTTCTACGAATGCTGATTTTAATGAGTTTCTTAAATTGCAGGCAAAGGCTTTGAGAACGGCCGATCCGATGTTAGATGCTTATGCTGATAAAAAGTGGGCAACTTTACAGGATACGCCATTAGAATTTACGATTACAAGAGAAAATTATTCTGATGAGTTAACAGAGACGGTTGTGGAGAATCCTGAACTCAAAAAATTATTGGATGAAAATGGTATTGTGCCTGTAGCAAAAGATTTTCTTGGCGGAAGAGTCGGGATTATTAATAAGAAAGGTACGGATGCAATTTTAAACGTTAAGATGTTTTTGCCTTTGATGGCTCAGAATATGCCGTTTAAGGATGATTATATTCAGAATATTAACCCTGACGGTCAGGATTCCAAGCAGACAATGGTTGATGCGGATTTAGTTGCTGTAACGGGTGATGTCGGAGAATTTAGAGCTGGAATTACGCTTGCTGAAAATCTTCCGAATGATGATAAACTTTCTATAAGAGAATTGGATGGAGGAAGAAGAAATGTTTACCATAGACAAATCCGTCTTATAACATCAGAAGATGCCAGAGAAAAAATGAAGAAAAGGCTGGATGCAACTTTAAACCCAGAACTTCACAAATATTATAATGATGAAGCAGACCATTGGTTTACGGTAGGACACGAAAACGGACATTCTCTCGGGCCTAAATCTGGAACAGAGGGTTTGGGGAAATACAAATCAATAATTGAAGAAAATAAGGCGGATATGATTTCTCTTGCTATGCTTGATGTCTTGACGGAAGCCGGCATGTATACTCCAGAGCAGAGAGAACAAATAATAGTTACTTATGCTGCTGATAATATGATGACTTCAAAGCCGACAATGAGCCAAGCTCACAGGGTGCGTTCTGTAATGCAGAACTATTATTTTATAAAAGAAGGAGCTATTGAGATTTCAAAAGACGGCGTTTTGAATGTAAACATTGACAAAATGGTTCCGACGGCTAGAAAAATGCTTGAAGAGATTATTCAGGTGCAGATGAAAGGTGATTTTTCTAAAGCAGAGAAATATGTGACGGATTATTTTGTATGGACACCAGAGATGGAAAAAATGGCCGAAAATATTAAAAAAGTCTCAAAGACTTTGAATGGCCGTGTTGAATCACCTCTTGCAGATAAATTATTAAATGAATAGAGGTTTTACTTATATATAAGAAAAATGAGAGCAGTAGGAAAGCTGCTCTCGTTCTTTTTTTTAAGATATAAACTTTTGAAACTTTTTATCTTTGCGTTATAATTATTCATACTGGAGGTTAAATAAAAAATGCTAGTTGTAATGAATAGCCACGCATCAGAAAAAGATATTAAGCGTGTAGAGTTGTTTATAGAGTCTAAAGGATTTGAAGCGAGGGTTTCTCATGGAGAAGCCAGAACGGTTGTACATGCAATAGGTGTTAAAGAAGTTGATCAGCGTGATTTTGAATTGCTTCCAGGCGTAGATGAAGTTATAAAATTAACCACGAATTATAAACTTGCGGCAAGGGCTTGTCAAGGTAAGGACACTGTTGTAGAGGTGAATGGTGTTAAATTTGGCGACAAATACACTGGGCTTATTGCCGGGCCTTGTACAATAGAATCATATGATCAGATGGATGAAACAGCACAGGAGCTTGAAGAATCTAATGTAAAAATTATAAGAGGCGGAGCTTTTAAGCCAAGAACGAGTCCTTATGCTTTTCAAGGGCTCGGAGAAGAAGGGCTGAAGATTATAAGAAGTGTTGCTGATAACCACGGTATGGCTGTAACTTCTGAGATTATGGAGGTTGCACAGCTTGAAATGTTTGAGAAATATGTTGATATCCTTCAGGTTGGCGCAAGAAATATGCAGAATTTTAATCTGCTAAAAGAACTTGGACATGCGCATAAACCAGTTATTCTTAAGCGTGGTCTTTCTTCTACATATGAAGAATGGCTTATGTCTGCCGAATATATTATGGCTGGGGGAAACAATCAGGTTATACTTTGCGAACGTGGTATAAGAACTTTTGAGAAATACACAAGAAATACGCTTGATTTAACGGCGATTCCTGTTATTAAGAAATTGAGCCATTTGCCGATTATAGTTGATCCTTCGCACGCAACTGGTTTGCGAGATAAGGTTGAGCCTATGTCAAGAGCAGCTGTTGCAGCAGGATGCGACGGGTTGATTATAGAAGTGCACCACGATCCTGATAGAGCAGTTTGTGATGGTGCTCAATCTCTTTATCCTTGGCAGTATGATCTTTTATATAAACAGATTAAACAAATAGCTCCGATTGTTGGTAAAGAAATAGTTTAGCTGTATAGAGCATTTGTTATGCCAGTTGTAATGAGAACCATATTATATTTATCGGCCATGTTAATTACATCTGCGGCCGCAGATGGTGCGATAATGGTGCTAATTCGGCCTTGAGCTGCAACATTTATGTCATGAATTGCAGCAGGTAAATCCATTGCCATTATTGCATCTTTAGAACTGTCACAGGAAAAATCCAGTGCGTATTCAGCAGACGAGGCGCCTAATCCCTGCGAAATTGCAACAGTACATAAATCTTTTGCAATGACTATAGCTCTAGAATTTGCATGTTTAGAAATTTTCCAAGCAAATACGGCGTCTTCTATCTGCTCAACAGTTGGTTTTGTTTTTGATAGAATCTTAAAAGTGTCTTTATTAAGCTCACTCATATTTGGTGTTTGTTTTAATATTCCAAAAGGTGTTATTTTAATGCTTTCAGAGAGAAATTTTTTATAATCTTTAAGCGGAGTGTTAATTTTTACATAAGTTACCCCTTTTTTAGCGAGCAGCTCTTCTGCATTTGGAGTGAATTTTGGGGCTGCAATTTTGTTTGTGTTTTCTAAAAGCTTTGCAATATCAGAATTTACCTCAGAGGATACGACAAGCACGGAGTTCATATAATCAATGGGATTGGAATCTATTGCTTTTTGGAGAGCGTCTTCCAGTGATTTCCCGAGTGCAACGGCCGAAATATTTGCCTTATTGATTATAGCAGCAGCATTAACATCAAAGAATTCGCTTATTACATTTAAACCTTTGCCCATCGCAATTATATCAGTATAATCCAGTTCTCCGCTTGAGATATAACTAATATCATTTTCGCCTTTTTCCAGCGTTGCGGTTTGATGTTTATTTTCTGCTGTTATATTGTTTAATTCTTTAACCATTTTTTACCTCGTTTATTTTATTGTTGATTTCCAACCGGTGCTGTAGTCATAGGGACGGGAGCATATTGAACCGGCGCTTCTTCGTTTAACCGTTCTTGCGGAACTTCTACTGTTGGAGCAGGCTCTTTTTTCCTGATGATATTCGGCATTTGAATTATATCTAAAGGTTTAATACTGTCTGGCTTTACAACAGGTGGCTCAGGCGGTGCGTTTTTCTTTTCTTCTGCCTCTTTAGCCTTTTGCTCAGCCTCTTCTAATTCTTTTTTTGCTTCACTCTGAGGAATAATAGATACGCCCGGAGCTTTGAACGGATTAAGGATAATTTCTGGATATTCAAAATCCGTGTTTCCGTATTGCTCTGTTGCTACTAACATGACATCTCTCCAAATTTTTGCGGGGACTGTACCGCCTGTGAGCTCGCCCATTCGAGAGTTGTCATCATTCCCAACCCAGACGCCGGTAACGACATCTGGCGTAAAGCCTATAAAGTATGCATCTTTACAGTCATCTGTTGTACCTGTTTTTCCAGCTGCAGGTTTTCCGATATTAGCTGCACGACCTGTACCATTTGTAATAACGGTTTTCATAATAGCAGTCATTGTAGCGGCTGTATTTATATTTAGAACCTTGCTGGAGCGGGCTTTTTTAGCCTCATAAAGGATTGTTCCTCTTGAAGACTCAATTCTTTCTATAGCGTACGGTTCAACTTTAAATCCTCCATTAGCGAATACACCATACGCACGTGTCATTTCGAATAGTTTTACGCTGTTGGAACCTAATGAAATCGTATAGTCATAAGGTATAGGAGTCGTAATCCCCATAACTCTTGCAAGCTGGATAACGGGTCTTACGCCTATTGCGTCCATTAATCTTGCAGTACAAACGTTAGAAGAAACCATTAACGCTGTGTATAAAGGTATTGGGCCTCTATATTTGTTGCCATAGTTTTTAGGTGTCCAATCTCCGACTTTAAAAGGCAGATCATCTATCATATCATTAGGAGAGTAGCCTTTTTCTATAGCTGCCGTGTATATAAATGGTTTGAAGGCCGAACCTGATGGCCGGAGAGATTGAGTTACTCTGTCGTACTGGCTCTTAGAATAATCTTTACCGCCTGAGTATACCAAAATACGGCCGTCCAGAGGGCTGAACGAAAATACTGCTGCTTGGTTTTTGTCGCTCTTTAAGCCCCAGGCATTTAAGTTTTTCAATATAGCTTCATTTGCTTTAACCTGAGCTTTGTAATCAAGAGTTGTAACTACTTTATAGCCGCCATTTACTATTTCATCTTCTGTAAAACCAAGTTTATGGAGTTCTTTCATGACATAATCACAGAAATAAGGTGCTTTATTTGTAGCATACATTATAGGCATGTTTGAAAGTACGATTGATGATTTTTTTGCATTCTCATATGTTTCTTTGTCAATGTATTGCATTTTATACATTCTTAACAGAACCTGATTTCTGCGTTTTTTAGCAAGTTCAATATTGTTATATGGAGAATATACCGACGGTGCTTGAGGAAGGCCTGCTATAAGTGCCATTTCCGGCAATGTAAGCTGGTTAAGATTTTTATTGAAGTATATTCTTGCAGCACTCTTAACTCCATAAGCACCTGAGCCTAAATAAACATTATTTAAGTACATTTCAAGGATTTTATCTTTAGAAATGGTTTTTTCTATTCTAGCAGCGACTTGTAATTCTTTGATTTTTCTTGTGAAAGTTTTTTCGTTAGAAAGGAATAGAATCCTTGAAAGCTGCTGAGTAATAGTACTTGCGCCCTGGACAACATGTCCGGCTAAGATATTTGCAACCATTGAGCGAGCAAGGCCTAAGATGTCATACCCAGGGTGAGTATAAAAGTTTTTATCTTCGGTTGCAATAATTGCTTTTACAAGCTGTTCAGGAACTTCTTTTAGCTCAACATTTGAATATGTATATGCAGCAAATGTTTTAATGACTTCACCGTTGCTTGCGCAAAACGTGGTTACTATATTTGGTTTCAGCGTATTAAGATTTTTTATTGGAGGTAAAGATGCTAGATAAAGTTTAAGAGCGAGCATGCCTGCCAAAGCAACTCCTAAAATAAATACAGTTATACCGGCAATAAAATTCCATAGAGGATTATCTATTCTAACCTTTTTAGATTTGCTCTTTCGAGTCTTTGGAATATTGTAATTTCCCATTGTTTTTTTCTCTCAAAGTTTGTACTATGTTTATATTCTATCAAATAAATATATTATCGGAGATTTTTTGGAGAAAATGTTAAGTTTTTTGACAATTTTAAAGAATGAAATTTTATCTTATTTTGTAGTGGAGAAGATGGAATATAAAATTACTGGAAAGTGCTTGAAATGCGGGAAATGCTGCCGCTATATGTACAGTTTTGACAC
Organism: Candidatus Gastranaerophilales bacterium; assembly: GCA_944323405.1. Taxonomy (GTDB): domain Bacteria; phylum Cyanobacteriota; class Vampirovibrionia; order Gastranaerophilales; family Gastranaerophilaceae; genus CAG-196. The sequence continues at coordinate 19,373 of CALUSJ010000124.1, read as the reverse complement.
TTATACAACAACAGATTTTAAGATTATGCAATTTCTTTTTCCTGCATACAGACGCTTTTATATTAGGGGTAAGGATGAAGCTGGAAATTTGATTTTTGCGTGCAAATATGTTACAGAAGAAGGGCTGTGTTCGGTTTATGAAAAGAGGCTGAAAATGTGTAGAAATTATCCGGCCAGAAAGATTGCTTATCCAGGGAAACTACACGAAGGATGCGGATACAAAGTTGAAGATAAGAGCTTTGAATCATATTTACGCAAGAAAACCCAATAAAATAATAACCCGTTGAAATTAGTTCTTGTAAATGATACACTCAATAAAGAGAAGATAAGGAGTAAAAATTTATGGTCTGTTTAACATCACAAAAAATAGATACAAAACTTGTATCAGAAGCGTTAAAAGCATTGGGCAAAGAAAACTTTGCTTTGATTATTCACGGAAGCAGTTTCCCTTCAAAAGAAGGTGAGGATACTGGTTTTGGTACATTCAATTCTGAAGCAGGGCATGAGCTTATAGATTATGCTCATGGAATTTTTAATGCCATACAGCTTGGTCCTGCTGGAAAAACGAAAGTCTCAGACTCTTCACCATATACTGGAACAATTTTTTCCGGGAATCCTTTGTTTATTGATTTAAAACAATTAACTGAAAAAAAATGGGATAACATATTGTCACAAGCGACTTATGAAAAAGTTGTGGCAGCAAATCCTAACCAAAATCAGGGGAAAACCGCTTATACTTATATAACAAAAGCTCAAAATGAAGCATTAAAAGAAGCTTGGAGTAATTTTAAAGAAATCCACGGCGGTTTGTTGGGTTCTCCTTTGAAAAAAGATTTTGAAAAATTCAAGAAAGAAAATTCAGCTTGGCTCGATAATGATTCTTTGTATGAAGCTCTTTCTATCGAGAATGATAATGATTTTTGGTACACTTGGAAAAATGAAACTGATAAGAAGTTGATGAATCCAAAGTCTGATGAAGAAAAGAAGGCTTACGCAAAGAGAATTGATGAAGTCAAGAAGAAATATGAAGATGAAATAGATTTTTATAAATTTTGTCAATTTGTTTTGGAAGTTCAGAATGAAGAAACAAAGAAATTTGCCTTATCAAAAGGTATTAAAATGATAGCTGATAGACAAGTTGCGTTTTCAGATAGAGATGCTTGGGCGTATCAGTCTTTATTTTTGGACGGCTGGTATTTAGGCTGCCCGCCGGATTACTTCTCAAAAGATGGTCAGGCATGGGGTTTCCCGGTGATGGATCCTGAAAAAATGTTTAATGAAGACAATTCTTTGGGGGAAGGCGGAAAGCTCATGAAAAATCTTTATAAAAAGATGTTCAAAGAAAATCCCGGCGGTGTAAGAATTGACCATATTGTTGGTTTAATTGACCCTTGGGTTTATAAAGTAGGTAAAAAGCCGATGTGCGAAGAAGGAGCTGGAAGATTGTATTCTTCACCAGAGCACCCAGAGCTTTCTAAGTATGCAATTGCAAAAAATGAGGATTTGGACTGGACTCTTGAAGCTGATAAGGAAAAAAGAGTAAAGACTTTATCTGAAGAGCAGATTAAGCTTTATGGCCGCTTTATAGAGAAGATAGTTATTGCAGCAGCTAAAGAATGCGGCTTAGATAAAAATGCAATTGTATGTGAGGATTTAGGAACGCTGACAAATCCTGTTGATGCAGTTATGAAAAAATACGGTTTGCAGGGTATGAGATTAACTCAGTTTGTTGTTCCTGAAAAGCCGGAACATCCTTATAGATGTAAAAATATCGGTGAGAATGTTTGGACAATGGTCGGAACGCACGACAATCTCCCGATTTCTATGTGGGCAGACAGCATGATTAATACTCATGAAGGATATTTACATGCTAAAAATCTGGTTGAGGATTTGTTTGCTGAAGCCGAAAATAAGGATGATATTATTGTAAGGCTGACTCAGGATAAAGAATATTTGAAGTTTGTTAAAATTACAGAAATATTTGCTTCAAAAGCAAAAAATATTCAAATGTTCTTTACGGATTACTTCCAAATTAATGATGTGTATAATAGGCCGGGAACATCTGGTGATCAAAACTGGTCATTAAGACTTCCGAATAACTATAAAGAACTTACACCGATAGATTTGCATGCAATATTGAAGGCGGCAATTATATCAAGAGGAAAAGAATTTGCGTCTAAACATGCAGCTTTAATTGAGAAGTTAAGTTAATAATTTAAGGGAAAAAGCGGGTGAGCTTTAGCTCACCCGCTTTTTTAATAACTAAATTTTTATTGAATAAGCCGGCTAAATAAGTTTTCAAACTCGGGGAATGATATATTTGTCCATTCAAAACCGTTGATTGCAATCTCGTTTTGACAAATAAGACCGGCTACATAAAAACTCATAGCAAGTCTGTGGTCATGATATGATTCTAATTCACATCCGCCTATAAGATCTTTTCTACCCGTAACTATAAAACCGTCTTCTTTTTCTTTTATATCGACGCCCATTTTAGAAAGTTCTTTGACCAGGCATTTTATTCTATCAGATTCTTTATTTCTTAAATCTTCAGCATTTTTAATAATTGTTTCACCTTGTGCTTGTGAGGCCAAAACAGCTATAATAGGTAATTCATCAATTAATCTGGGAATATCTGCGCCTTCTATGGTGCAAGATTTTAGGCTGTCAGTATATTGAACACGAATATCTGCAACTTCTTCTCCTGAGATAAGACGTTTGTTAAGAATTTCAATATTACCGCCCATACGTTTTACAATATCTACAATGCCGGCTCTTGTAGGATTAATTCCGACATTTTTTATAACAAAATTTGAATTTTTTATTATAAGTCCTGCTGTAATAAAAAAGGCTGCTGATGAAATATCACCGGCAATATCAATATTCTTGGCTTCTAAAACGGAAGGTTTAACAGTAACTTTGTTTCCTTGGATTTTAATATCAGCACCAAGATATTTGAAAAGATTTTCTGTATGGTTTCTTGAAAGATAAGGTTCTTCAAAGCTTGTTTCACCTTTAGCTTTCAAACCTGCAAGCAATATACAAGATTTCACCTGAGCACTTGCAAGTTTTGATACATATTCTATTCCCCTTAATTCTTTTCCTTTTATTGTAAGCGGAGCATGTCCTTCAATTGAACTTATATCAGCTCCCATAAGAGTAAGAGGTTCAATAATACGCTTCATCGGCCGTCTAGAAAGACTCTCGTCGCCTGTTAATATGGAATCAAAATTTTCTCCTGCCAAAATGCCGGATACAAGACGCATTGTTGTTCCAGAATTGCCACAGGAATATACATTATTAGAATCTGGCTTGAGTTTTCCTGATGAAATAATTTTTAAAGTTTTTTCATCAATAAATTCTATATTCACACCCAATTTTTTAAACAAACTTAAAGTTGAATGACAATCGGCTCCACTTGAAAAATTCCTTATGATACATTCTCCTTGCGCAATAGAAGAGAACATCACCGCTCTGTGTGAAATCGATTTATCTGCGGGAATTGTTATTTCACCTTTTAAGGGGGTTTTTGGGTTTTTAACACTCTTTAACAAAATAAAATACCTCCTTGTTATTTTATCACGATTATTAAATTTTGTAAAAATTTTAGAAAAGAGCCTAAAGTTTTATTTATTTATGCCGATAACAAAAATATAAAGACTTGGAGTTTATGTGTATTATGGAAATAAATAAGATTAGTAATTGTTCATCAATGGTATTTTTAAACGGGCCGGATGCTGAAGAGAAAAGGATTGCAAGGCGCCTGCTCCAATATGGCGTAACTCCTACTGGGAGTAAAAGTGTTGATAGGGCTAAATTGCATGAAATAGAATTGAGGGAAGCTAAAAAATTAAACTATGTAACTAACAAGTTTTTGACAGTGACAATTGCAGAGCAGGAAAAGATTCAAGAGAAGAAGAAAGAAAAGCGAAAAGAAGTTAATCCTGAGTTGTATCCTGATACAGAAAAAGCAGAAAAAGTTTTGGGCGAACAGATTTATCTTGCTATAAAAATGAAGAAAAAGTAATATTCTCATGTTTGTAATAATATAGAGATATGAATTTAGATGCCGCAATAGATAGCTTGCTTTCTCCGATAGCTGATAAAGTATCGGGTTTAATCTTCTCTTATGTTACAATAGGCGGGGTTAAAGTCGAGTTTCTTGTTGCGCTTTTAATCACAGCAGCGTTGTTTTTTACTCTGAGAACAAGGTTTATAGGTTTTTGGGGGTTCAAACACGCATTAAAACTTATCACTAATAGATATAAACATAATAATCCTAATGGATTTCAGAGGAAGAAAAAAGGAGAACTTTCTTCTTTTCAAGCCTTGAGTGCAACAATTTCAGCATCAGCAGGTATTGGTAACGTGGCAGGTTCAGCTGCGGCTGTTTCAGTCGGCGGGCCGGGTGTCATTTTTTGGATGATAGTTGCAGGTCTTTTTTCAATGGCGCTAAAATTCTCAGAAGTACTTTTAGGTGTAAAATTTAGGAAAACAAATCCTGACGGAACAACATCCGGGGGACCGATGTATTATATCCCGATTGCTTTTAGGGGAAAATGGGGGGATAAATTTGGTCAGATTCTCGCAAAAACTTATGCAGTTTGCTGTATTTTTGCAATGATTGGCGGCTGGAATTTATTTCAGATTAATGCTATGACAGCTCAGTTTACAGAGGTTACGGGCGGAGATAAAAGTATTTTTGCAAACAATGGATGGATATTAGGATTGATAGTTGCAATTATTACTTGGTTTACAATAATCGGCGGGATTAAAGCTATAGGGAAATTTACTTCTAAAGTTACTCCTGTTATGTGTTCTTTGTATGTGCTGAGTGCTTTTTTAGTTTGTATTGTGAATATACACCATCTTCCAGAAACAGTTATGCTTATTTTAAAAGAGGCTTTTTCTCCAAAAGCTATGACAGGCGGTGCATTTGCGTGTATGCTTTGGGGGTTTAGGCGTGCAATGTTTGCAAATGAATCCGGCTTGGGGACTGCTCCGATTGCATTTTCAGCCGTTAATACTAATAAACCTGTTGCACAAGCTTTCGTTTCTATGTTACAGCCTTTTGTTGATACTGTGATTGTTGGTGTTGCAACGGCTTTTGTGATTGTTGTTTCCAAGGTTTATATGAATGTTGATGGTATAGCAGGAATTGAACTTACATCAAAGGCGTTTGCAACAATTTGTCCGTTTTATCCAATACTTTTAACAATTATGGCAAGCTGTTTTGTATTATCTACAATGCTTTGCGGCTCATATTACGGCCTTAAAGCCTGGGGGTTCCTATTTGGGGACGGAAATAGAAAAACAAGAATTTTTCAGGCAATATACTGTATATGTATTATTGCTGGTTCTGCTATGAATTTTAAAAGTATAATTAATCTTTCTGACGCTGTAACACTATTTCTGGCTGTACCCAATTTAATTGCTGTTTTTGCACTTTCTAATGTAGTGATAAAAGAATTAAAACGCTATTGCGAACGATATGACATTAATGAAAAGATAAATTTGTAGAAATTTTAACTACAGATTTATTCTTCAACTGATACAAGCAAAGCATTGATTTCTGCAACTAAATCTTCATTAGAAGTTTTTATGGCATTCACTAAGGCTTTTTTTAGAAGTGATTTAGCTTTGTTAGGACTGTTGAAATCAATCATAATCTGAGCTGCGGCCTTATAGTTAGATGCAATTTCTTCTCTAGAATTAGTCTTTTCATAATTTTTAACGGCTTCGGCGTAGTATTTTAAAGCTTTATCATTTTTTTTAAATTGCACACAAGCATCAGCTGTATTTGATAAAACATAGCCTTTCATAGTGTTATCAGTTGTTTGTTCAATAAGCCGTCGTGCAACTTCATAATATTCAAAAGCATTTTCATCATATTTATCTGTAAATATATTTGCCATGCGTGTAAGTGAATCTGATTGGCCGATTAAATCATCCGATTTTCCAGCATAAGAAATTGATGTCATGTAATGATTTAATGCAGGTTCAATTTCATTTACATCATCATAAATTTGTGCCATTGAAAAATGCGCACGAGATTTGACATTTACATCGGTTGTATATTGTAATGATTTATTATAGCTGTTTAAGGCTTGTACAAAATGGTCGTTATCATCATAAATTTTCCCGATTTCAAGACAAATTCTTGATTGTGTTTCATTATCTTTAAGCTCTGAAGCTCGAGTAAAGGCTTCTTTAAACATTTGCATTGCTTTTTGCGGGTTGTTTGCAAAAGCTTGTTTTTTTGCTTCTATGAATAATGTCTTTAATCTGGTATCCTGCGGGATTATTGTGATATTAGGCTTTTTAGAAATAGTTTCTTTTGCTTGAACATACTCTTCTTCAAGCGAAAGTTCTTCTGGTTCAAACTCTATGGTTTCTTGTTTGTTTTCTTGGGTTATATTTTCTTGCGGTATAACTTCTGTTGTTATATCTGCTTGAACATTATGCTCTTCTGGCTGAACAACTTCTTGTTGTTTTGGGGTCGGTTGACTCTGTTTAGGATTGTTTTCTGGAAATTTTACAAGAAAGTTTGGATTTATTTCTGTTTCGTTGTAGTTGTAATTAATCTTTTGTAAGAATAATGCATCAAGCCAGTTTTGTACAACTTTAGAGTCTTTGTTTAATGTTTCTGAAATATATTTGTCCAATAGTGATGCTGCTATTTTTAAATTGCTTTGGATTAAATTGACTTGCGGGTGCGCTTCTCTAACAAGCCTTTCAACAATCTGTAGATAATGGTTTACTTGCTCTTCAACATCTTCTGGTGTGGCAATTGCTTTTATAGTATTTCTAAAATCCTTTAATATTTGGGCAATATTCACCCTGTTATCTTTCGGGTGAACATTATGGGCTGTATTAACCGGGGTTTGTGATATAGGCTGATATCCGGCTTGCGCAGCCTGATATTGCATTGGGTTAATCTGATGAGTATTATATCTAATAGGAGGAGTTTGTATTTGATAAGCCTGACGAGGAGTTGATGCCGGATATGCATTAGCGGCAGGAGAATAAACAGCCTGACGTGGTGCGGCTTGAGGCTGCTGTTGAGCACTTTCAGCTCTGCCGCGAGCAATAACCTGCTGGTTTTGTCTTTGCTGCTGCTGTTCTTGTGCATTCCCATTGTGACCGTCTTTGTCTGTACTGTCACTTCCTGCATTATAATTGCCTCGCTGAGGATATGGGTGCGGGCGCACTGTATTCATCGTATTAAACAATATCAACCGTCCTTCCTTTAATAATATCGGATATTATTAAGGCTTCTTTACCAGTTTCTATAAAATTTCATCCGTTTATACGATATATAAGGACATATTTGTAAATGTCAATTTAAATTTTTGATGGTGTTAAATGAATATTTTGTTTCTGTTTATTCAGCTAATTATCCCATTTTGTTTTATCAAAGAAAGTTCTAACAGCATCTGTAAGGTTTTGGGGTGTTTCTAGAGATGGCTCTTTTGCTGTATCAATTTGTTGAGTGTTTGTAAAACTCGCACGGAGTTTATTGTAAATTGTAAGTAGTACAAATAGAATTATGGAAGAAATTGCAACACCAGCCATTGCAAGCAAAAACTTTTTTGCAATTTTTCTTTTGCTCACAGGCTGCTTGTAAGTTATTGTTTCCTGTTTTTCCTGTTCTTGAGCAACACTGCTGTTAGCTTTTATTTGCTCAAAAGTTTCTTCAGAAGTATTTTCGTTATACTCCTGAACAGCTTGCCCTTGCGGGATTGCACTATTCATAGGCTCTTCTGCAATTGTTGGTATGCAAAGAGCCATAAATAGTACTATTGTTGTAATTTTATTCTTCAGCATCTTTATTTGCAGTCTTTCTTGTTCTTTTTTGAGAATTCCTGTTTGGCCGCCGTGATCTTTTTGTTGTTTTAGTCTTAGCTTCTTCCTGATTGCTTTCAGCTTCCGGCTTAACGTCAGGAGATTCTGGTTTAACTTCATCAACTTTGTTTAGGTCAGCGTCTTCTGCAATTATCGGTGCAATTTCAGCTCCTTCACTGATGACAGTTTGCGCTAAGTTTTCAGCAGCGACATCCGATTTCTTGAGTTTTCTGCTGCGTCCACGAGTTTTGGCAGCTTTTGTTTTTTCTTCTTTAAGTTCTTTCACTTCTTCTTGAGCAACAACCGAAGGATTTTCTGTTATTTCAAGCTTTTCCTCCTGAATCATCGGCTGCTGTTCTTTAATTTCTTCTTTTTCAGGTTTGTTATTGAATTTGTTATTAAATTTCTTTTTCCCGCCCATAGGAAGCTTAATTTTAGCCGCTTTTGCACGGTACTCGCCTTCTGAAGTCGCAGAAGCGAATTTCAAATCTTCCATTATATAGCCGTTACCCTGGCAATGCGGACATCTTTTAGCAAAGATTTCACTCAAAGCCTGCCCTTGACGGTGACGAGTCATTTCTACAAGCCCTAAATCTGAAAGCTGACCTACTTGCGGCTTTGCTTTATCGGCTTCCATTGCAAGCTCTAACTCTTCCATCATGGTAAGTTTATCAACTCTAGACAGCATATCAATGAAGTCGATAATAATCATACCGCCGATATTTCGTAGTCGTAATTGACGTGCGATTTCGTGAACAGCTTCTATATTAGTTTTTAGAATAGTTTCGTCTTGAGTGGCCGAGTTTGTAAACTTACCGCTGTTTACGTCAATAACAGTGAGTGCTTCCGTTGTCTGAATGAATAAATAACCGCCTGAGGGGAGATTAACTTTCATTTGCAAAGCTGCTTTAATCTCTTTATGAATATCCATTGCGACTAAAAGCGGTTCAGATCCCTTGTATAAAGTCACATTAATGTTTTTATTCATATGCCAGTTCTGAAGTATATTCTGAACCCTGTTGAGCGCAAATGCTGTATCAACAATGATTTCTTGAGTTTCTTCATTGCAGGCTTCTCTTATAACTCTGTATAATAAATCTTGATCTCTGTATAAGAGACTCGGTGGAGTAAGACTTTCGGCAGAAGTAATTATGTTGTTCCATTTCTCAAGAAGAATTTCTAAATCTTCCTGAATATCAGCTTCTGTTTGGCCTTCGGCTTCCGTTCTTACAATAATACCTACGCCAACTGGTTTTAAAAGATTGACGATTGATTTTAAGCGTGCTCTCTCTTTTGCGGAGGTTATTTTTTTGCTGACATTAATTCCTGCTTCATTTGGCATTAATACCAAGAATCTTCCAGGAAGTGAAATTTCTGTCGTTACTCTAGGCCCTTTATGACCTGTAGGCTCTTTTACAACTTGAACAACCAGCTTTTGTTTTGGTTTTAGCTTGTCCTGTAAGGCACCCTTTCCAGCAACATCCTGAGCATGTAAAAATCCCATTTTATCAGAACCTACATTTACGAATGCGGCTTCTATTGAGGGTAAAATATTTTCAACTTGCGCTAAGTAAACATCACCTAAGATTATTTCGCCTCTATGTACGTAAAACTCTGCAACTTTTCCGTTTTCCATAACCGCAGCAATATTATCACGTTCGGCTATAACAATTTTGTTAGCAACTGCATCTTTCATTTTTCTTTAATCCTTTTCAAAACTATGTCTCGTTGAGGTTTTTAGTTTAAAACTCCGGCTCTTTTGACTTATCTGGGGTTAGTTATCTCTATTAAACCTTCAGCCCTCCATACTAAAATATCAGAGCCTTGGATGACTTTTAAACCTTATAAACAGACTATTCTCTTCAAACCTACTCATAGATTTCTAAAATCTGTTGTTTTTTCTAAACCTTTCCTGTTTTTCTTCGTGATTAAAATTTTATCCGAAGGTAAAAACCTATCTATATAATACTGGAATTTTTCAAAATTGTAAAGAGATTTGTATATAATTCAGAATACCGAAAATTTTAAAGATTGGTAGATTTTTGCCTTCAAACCAAGCTTTCTAGATATTGGGCCGTGTGCTTTTAAGCACACGGCCCAATGAGAAATTATTTCTCCTAAAATAGTGAATAAATGTCAGTTTTATATTTTTATAAGCAAAAATTTGCTGTCTTTTAATGCAAGAACTTTATGTTCCTTATCTCTTTTAAACATCAGTATTTCACCTTTATCAATCTTAAACTTTTCTGCTTCAAAATGAATTTCAATTTCTCCATCTAAGACAAATACTGCAGCATCTGAAGAGGAAGTGTGTGTATCGATTACTTCTTCCTTTTTTAAAGCAATTACTGATAAACAGCTGTCATTGTTCTCTAGCAAAACCTTTCTTTCAAATTTCCCGCCATCTAAGTTAACAATATCTTTAGCTTTCAAAATATCATAAAACATACAAAATTCTCCTTTCAAATTTATTAATACGAAATAATCAAATACTTTTCATCAGACAAGTTACCATATCTATTATGGTTTAATACACTCCAGAAAATTCCATAACAAAAAGCCGCAATCGTTTGCGGCATTAACTCTCGTTAGATAAAGGAGTGGAGGAGAAAATAAAGAAAAGAGATTATACTTTATATATTCCACAGTATATAAAATTTATAACACTTTTAAATAAAATTGTTACATAACTTAACAAATTAACGCTGAAACCCTGTAATAACAAGGCGTAAGTTTTTTATTAAAAAATAATGCTTTACAATTCTTAATATTTGCTTTAAAAAAGGCAATTTTTTGAAAATGAAATACTTTATATATACATAAGAAGTTTATAAAGGATAAAATGATGAAAGAAGAAGAACTTAACGCTACTATGTCAGTTATTGCAGATCCAATCAATAATGTTTATAAGATTGAATCAAGAAAAGACGAAGAAGAAATCAGAAGAATATGCAGAATTTTTGCTATAGCTGATAAGCAGGCGAATAAGCATAAAATGTTATCTATCAAGAATCTTGCAACATTTAGACTTGTTTTGAGCAACAACTAGTTTGGAATGTATAAATAGTATAGAGGATGACTAAAAGTCACCCTCTTTTTGTTTAAAATTAAATAGTTAGAGTCGATTTAAGCGGAGTAAACCAAGCTCGTTTTTTAGTTATTTAGTTCTTTTGTTTCTTTATAAGCTTTCATAATAATATTTCTGGCCTTAAGCGCTTCTTCGTGTGTAAGCGGAGGCACGCCTTTTAGAGGATAAGGAATTCCGAGATTTTCATATTTTGGAACGGCCATGTCGTGATAAGGTAGAACATCAAGTGCTGCAATATTATGCAAGCCGGCGAGAAATTTTCCGAGTTCTGTTAAATATTCTTCTTTATATGTAATTCCCGGAACAACAACATGTCTTACCCAGATTGGTTTTTTAATTTCTGACAAATATTGAGCAAATTCTAGGATGTTTTTATTAGAGTGTCCTGTAAGTTTTTTATGCTCTTCGTCGTTAATATGCTTAATATCGAGAAGTACAATGCTTGTGTATTTCAAGAGTTCATCTATTTTTTCTGTATTATTCTTATTAAAGAGAACTCCAGATGTATCAAGAGCAGTGTTAATATTTTTTTCTTTTGCTTTCTTAAACAGCTCTGTTACAAACTCCATTTGACACATAGGCTCTCCGCCCGTAACAGTAATTCCGCCTGAGCAAAACTCTTTTACCCCTTCGTATTGAGTCATAATTTCGTCTATTGACATTTTTTGGTTGTCTTTAAATTCCCAAGTATCAGGGTTGTGGCAATACTGGCATCTCATAGGGCAGCCCTGAGTAAATACGACAAACCTTATTCCTGGCCCGTCTACTGTGCCGCAGCTTTCGACTGAGTGTATATTTCCATAAATTTCTGTCATAATAATCACCTCTTTATAAAGTATTTTAATATAAAAAAACAATATTTTTTAGCAAGTTATAACAATATCTACCGGGACATCGTGTTCTTCAGGATAAACAGTATCCAGGATTAGGCTGGAAGGCAGACAGACTACTTTTTTACCTTGAAAATCTTTTAAGAATCTATCGTAAAACCCTTTTCCATATCCGAGCCGGTAGTTGTTTTTATCACAGCAGAGCGCAGGTACAACAACTAGTTCTATCTGGTTTTTATCAACTGGGCTGCTTATGGGTTCTTTTGTATTAAATTCTGAAAGTTTAAGCGCATCTCCTTTTTTATACGGACAGCAGTATAAGTTTGAGCCTTCAATGCGAGGAAGATAAAAATTCTTATCTTCATCTTCAAGTAGACTTAGCAGGCTAATCTCGTTTTTCAGAGGATAAAAAATCATGATGTTTTTAGCATTTTTGTATTCTTTACATTCTCTGAGTAATTTAGTTAAACTCTCGCTATATTCGTTTTTGCATATGTTTTTAAGATTCTTTCTTAATTCATTTTTCATCAAACAATAGCTCCGTGGCTTGCGTCTCTAACTGTTCTTGAGTATTTGGCGAGATAACCAGAGGCTTTGCTTACAAAAGGTTTTAAGTTTTTGCGTCGTTTTTCGAGTTCTGTTTCAGTGACTAAAAGGTTCAGAGTCCGATTGTTTATATCAATTTTAATTTTGTCACCGTCTTCAATAAGCGCAATAACCCCGCCATTGGCAGCTTCAGGGCAGATATGCCCGACGCATATGCCTCTTGTCCCGCCTGAAAATCTGCCGTCAGTAATCAGAGCAGCCTTTGTGCCAAGTCCTTTCCCTACAAGAAGAGAAGTCGGCGCAAGCATTTCTCTCATACCGGGGCCGCCTTTTGGCCCTTCGTAGCGGATTACAATAACATCGCCTTCTTTAATCAAGTCGTTTTCAAGAGCTTTCATTGCTTCTTCTTCTGAATCAAAGGTTTTTGCATATCCCTCAAATTCATAGCAGCTTTCATCTACAGCTGAAATCTTTATTACAGAGCCTTCTGGTGCAATATTGCCGTACAAAATCCCCAACCCTGGTTTTGTAGTAAACGGCTCTGAATATGGATGAATAACATTTTTATCTGAGTATACGTCTTTAATTTTTTGTCCTTTAAATTCTGGAACACTTTTTGCAAGCTCATCTAGGACAGCCGGAATTCCTCCTGCCTGATGGAATTGGGTCATTGTTATATTAGAGGAGGGTTCTAGTTTTACAAACTGATGAATCTTGTAAGAGAGTTCTTCAAAATCTTTTAGTGTAACAAGCGGTGCAGCTTTGCTGCCGGCTGAGAGTGATGCAATTGTTTCACCGGCGGCATTAGCAAGAGCCAAGATGTGAAGAAATGAATTTGTTGAGCCGCCCATGGCTAAATCTGCTATTATGGCGTTTCTTAGGGTATCACGGGTTATTATATCCAGCGGTTTAATATTTTTTCGCACCCTTTCTACGATTTCAAGTCCGCTTTCAAACGCTATGCGTCTTTTTTCTGAAGATACGGCGGCTGCTGTTGCGCAATATGGAAGGCTCATTCCCATAACTTCGGTCAAGCAGGCCATTGTATTAGCGGTATACAATCCTTGGCAAGCACCGGCAGACGGGCAGGATGCTTCTTCGAGCTCAATTAGTCTATCTTCTGTAATCTCTCCGTTTCTATATCTGCCGATTGATTCAAAAGCCCCCTTTATCATGGTAAGTTTTTCGCACCTGCTCTCTCCATCAAGCATAGGGCCGGCAGTTACAATAATAGTAGGGATGTTTATTCTGGCAGATGCAATAAGCATGCCGGGTGTAATCTTATCACAGTTAGATAACAAAACGAGTCCGTCTAACTGATGAGCATTGGCGACTGTTTCTACACAATCGGCTATCAAATCTCTGGATGGAAGCGAATATTGCATTCCAGAATGTCCCATTGCGATACCGTCGCATACAGCAGGAACACCAAATATAAACGCCTGGCCGCCGGCTGAATGAATACCTTTTTCAATCTGTCTTTCCAAATCTCGCATTCCGATATGGCCGGGTACTAAATCCGAAAATGAACTCGCTATACCAATAAACGGGGAGTTCATATTTTTTTTCGATACTCCGGCAGCCATTAAAAGGCTTCTGTGCGGGGTTCTTGCTATCCCTTTTTTTATACTGTCACTGCGCATGATTGAAAAACCTCTTTTCAAGAAAAATTTTAGCACGAAAGGAGTTTTGAAAAAAGAATTATTATTGCTGTTTATATAAGATTATGGTATAAAATGGTATGAGGGTTTAGATAATATGCGTGTTGAGTCGGAACTAATAGAGATACCAAATAATCACAAACCATCTGTAGAGTATATAGAAGGAGAGTTGGTAAAACGTAATATTAACCCTTTGAGATGGGCAGTAGTCCATGTTAGTGATACAATGTATACAATAAGTGTTGCCAATTTAAAAGAGTAAGGAAGGTGTTTATGAACGCTACACAATTGAAGTATGATATTAAGGATATTAACCTTGCAGAGCAGGGGAAGAATAATATTGAATGGGCAATGAAAGACATGCCTGTATTGAGAAAGATAAGAGAAAGATTTTTGAAAGAAAAACCGTTTGCTGGGTTGAAGTTATCAGCTTGTGTACACGTAACAAAAGAGACAGCTGCATTATGTACAGTAATGAAAGACGGCGGCGCTGATGCTGTTCTTATTGCATCAAATCCATTGTCTACACAGGATGATGTAGCAGCAGCTCTTGTTAAATACTGGGATATTCCTGTTTTAGGCTATGCGGGTGAATCAGTTGAGGTATATCGTGAACACGTTCGTTCAGCGTTAGAACATAATCCAGATATTATAATAGATGATGGATGTGATTTGGTAGCTACGCTTCACGCTGAAAAACCAGAAATGGCAAGCCGTATTATAGGTTCTACAGAAGAAACAACTACTGGGATTATAAGATTACAGGCTTTAGAAAAACAAGGAGAGTTGAGATTTCCGGCTCTTGGGGTTAATACTAGTCTTACAAAACATCTTTATGATAACCGTTATGGTACAGGTCAAAGTGCTATGGATGGTATTATGAGAGCCGCTAATATTCTTATAGCTGGAAAAACCGTTGTTATATCAGGTTATGGCTGGTGCGGCAGAGGATGCGCTTTAAGAGCAAAAGCTTTAGGCGCTAATGTTATTGTATGTGAGGTTGATCCGCTGAAAGCGCTTGAGGCGGCTATGGAAGGGTATAGAGTTATGCCTATTGCAGAAGCTGCTAAAGAAGGAGATATCTTCTTGACTGTTACTGGTGATAAGCATGTGGTTGATGTTCATCATATTATGACTATGAAAGACGGCGCTTTCTTATGTAATGCCGGCCACTTTGATCATGAGGTTAATGTTCCTGACTTGAAAAAACATACGGTAGAAATTAAACGTATTAGGCCGTTTTTAGATGAATATAAACTTACAAATGGAAAATCGGTCTATGTTTTGGCTGAAGGAAGATTGGTTAACCTTGTTGCAGCAGAAGGACATCCGGCTTCGGTTATGGATATGAGCTTTGCAAACCAGGCATTGGGAATAGAATTTTTGGTTAAGAATAAAGGTAAACTAGAAAATAAACTCTATACTTTGCCGGAACAGGTTGATATTGATATTGCAAAACTTAAACTCGAATCAATGGGAATAGAAATAGATACGTTGACGCCTGAGCAGGAAGAATACCTGAATAGCTGGAAATTGTAAAATAGAATAATATTTGAAAAAAATGGGACGATAGAATTTCGTCCCATTTTTTTTTATTGTACTTGTGTATTAAGTATCTAATTAATATCCCATCTGCCGCATGTGCCGCCCCAGCGAGCAATGATGTTTCCTTTGATATCACCTATTTTTTCAACATGTCCTACGGGTTCAGCTCCTTCAAGGATTGTAATAACCTCGCAGTTGTTAGAGCAGCCTGTGCACTGGCATGTTACAGATTGGAAATTCATATTGCCGACTTCCCAGCCCTTAAATTTTGTAGGAGTCTCTGTGTATTGGTGATTTTCCATAGCTAAAAGAGCTGCTCCTATAGCGCCCATTGTTTGGTGGTTATCAGGTACAACAATTTTAGTATTAAGAGCTTCTTCAAAAGCTTTAACCATGCCGGTGTTTGTAGCAACTCCGCCCTGGAAAGAAACGGTTGGAAGCAGTTCTTTACCAAGCGCCAGATTAGAAAGGTAGTTTCTAACAAGTGCTTGACAAAGTCCATATAATAAATCTTCGACAGGGTATCCAAGCTGTTGTTTGTGGATAAGATCGCTTTCAGCAAAAACTCCGCATCTTCCTGCTATACGAGCGGGGTTTTCGGATTTAAGAGCTGTTTCGCCGAACTTTTCAATAGGAACATTTAATCTTTGTGCTTGATGGTCAAGAAAACTGCCAGTTCCGGCTGCGCACACGGTGTTCATTGCGAAATCCGTTACAATACCGTCACGAAGAATAATGATTTTACTGTCTTGCCCGCCGATTTCAAGAATGGTTTGTACTCCTGGAATGTTTGTACTAGCGGCGACGGCATGAGCGGTAATCTCATTTTTAATAACATCAGCGCCTACTAAAGCACCTGCAAGGTTTCTCCCGGAGCCGGTAGTTCCGACACCTTGGACATTATAGTCACAAAGTGCTTGGGAAATAATATGTTTTAATCCTTCTTGAACTGCATCAACCGGCTTGCCGGCTGTTTTTAGCATATAAGAATCTATGTATTTGCCTTTTTCATCAACGAGAGCCAGTTTAGTTGTAACTGAACCGACATCGATACCTAAATAAACATCTAAACTCATCTTTTTACCTTCTTCCCTATTTACGTTTTAGTATAACACAAAAATTTTAATATTTGTAAATATTAATTCATATTCTAGTGACAATATAAACAAATTAAGATATTATAAATTTAGTAATATGGGAGGAGGAAGGAAATTGTGAAATTCCTCTGCCCTCCAGAGGAAATGAGGGGTTTTAGCTCGTGTTTAACAATAAGAAGATAGAAACAGTGAATCCTGTGCAAAGTACATTATCGAGGGATGATGATGCCTTTACGGCCTTATCAACATCGGCTTTATTGGCAAAAAGTGCCGTTCCATATTCTCATAGAAGGATTGCAGATAATTACGTTATTATAAAGCGTATTTATCGTTTTCAGGCAGTGCAGAGCCAGATTACAAATGCAGAGGCTCAACTTCTTAAAAAATATGATTTTAACAGGCTTGAGTTTTCAACTATCAAACAAGTAAATGAAGAATTATCTTATTTAAAGAAGTGGTCTACATCAAATAATGAACTTTTGCGTAAGGATTCGGACGAGTTGTTGAGAATTAGAGCTAAGGAACTCAAATATATTGTTGCAAGCCGCTATGCAACAGTTACTAACGAAATATATAATGGCTATAAGGCTTTAGAAAAGTATTTTGAAGAAATTTCTAAGTTTTATTCACCGATTTGTTAAGAAATTTTAAAAAACACGCAAAAAAAATTTTTACATGTTTTTTATTAGCGGAAGGTTAAACAGTTATGAGAATTAATTCCGTTAATGATGATAATACAAGATTTGGGCATGTACATTTAGAGAGTCCATATCCTAATAATAAAAGAGCTGTTGTTGCCGGCATGACTGCTATTGGTACGGCATTGAGCTGTGCTGTAATGGCAAAAAGGGGCGGTTATTCATTGAATCCAAAACGAATGTTTAAAAATATAAGACACTCGTATCTTTCTAAAGTTTTTTATGATGATAAACAAGTAATACCAATAGGCATCGGCTCTTCATTGGGTGGACTTGCCGGCGGGTATATGATTGATAATAATAAAAATAACAGAAAAGCCAAAAGACGTGAGACGCTGATGCAGATAGGCAATATTTCTATTCCAATAGTAATTGTGGATTTTATATCAAAAAAATGCAAGCGATTCGGTAAAATTCCTCAGGCTATAGGAGCATTAGCAGGTATTGGAGTGGGTGTAGTTGCAGCAAATTTTATAATGAATAAGCTTTGTAATTTTATTTTTAATAACAAATCTGACGGCAGAGGTGTAAAAATTACAGATTTTTCGGCGCACCTTGACGATGCGATTTTAGCAGCTTCATATGTTGCTCCAAAATCTGCATTTGTGCACGGTGTAGCAAGAGTTATCCCGCTAGCCTTAATGGTGGCAGGTAACGAAGTTGGTAATAAAACAGCAAAACAAACCCCACTCGATAAATGATATTTAAAAACTTAGCTCTCTATCATTATCTATGTAAAAACCAAAAATTCCCAAAATGTTATAATGAATAGATTATGCTAATCCAAGAGCTTTTTTGTACCAAGAGAATGACTCAATATCATATCCGTTAAAAGTCGTTCTCAATTGTTGTTTTTTTAAGTAATTCTCAAATTCGTCAGCGAATGCAGATTTAACTGTTTTCTTTTCTTTAGAGATTAATTTCATTTTCCTTTCTCCTACTTTAGTAACACACTTTTTATATAAACACCAATATTCTGGTTCAGTTAACTTCTACACTTTTTATGGGTATATTTTAGCATAAATATTAGGACTTAGCAATCCATATATGAAGAATTGTAAGCAGAATCAAGAAAAATTATACTTTAGAACTAGGAGTATATAATTATAAAGGATGGATTTGTGGTTAACGTGGTGATGTTTGATGTGAGGTAGGGGGTTCTTTTTTAGTTTATCGGCCGAATAATGTAAATATTTGTAACAATTGGGAGGATGGGAAATTTTAAAAATGGGCAGATTTTAAATTTATTGTATCCAGTCTAAAGAGTGTAAAACCCTTGAAGGAAACGGGTTAACGCTTAATAAGACATAAAATAGTTTAAGAAAAATGTTAAATTTTTTTATAAACTCATTGGGCAATTAATTACTGCAAAAATACTTTTATAATATAGGTGTAGAATTGTTAAACTGAAAGTGAGATGACTATGTTCAAATTAGGGAGCAACCTTGCAAGATTAAGTGTAGGAAAAAGATTTGTTTCGCATCCGCCGGCAAAGGCGGTTGATGGAGTTCTAAAAAGCCATATTCTTATTGGCAAAAGTCCATGGGGGAAGCAGCCGGAAGCTTTAAGAGACTATTTTATGGGAATGGCAGAACTTACTGTTAACAAAAATGCCAAACTCAAAGGTTTTAATTTATACATTTAAAAGCCTTCATGCCGGCATATTTAGCTCCTGCACCCAGCTCTTCTTCAATTCTTAGAAGCTGGTTATATTTAGCAATTCTATCCGTTCTGGAAATAGAGCCAGTTTTAATCAGGCCTGAATTAACAGCGACTGCTAAATCTGCAATAAAACTATCTTCGGTTTCGCCGGAACGATGGGAGATTACCGTAGTGTAGCCATATTCGTGTGCCAGTTGAACTGCGTCAATTGTTTCGGAGAGAGTGCCTATCTGGTTCGGTTTTATTAATATTGAGTTCGCTACACCTTTCTCTATACCTTCCATCAGACGTTTTGTATTTGTTACGAATAAATCATCACCCACAAGCTGGCATTTATTTCCGAGCCTTTCAGTAAGATTTTGCCAGCCAAGCCAATCATCCTGACTCATTCCGTCCTCTAT
>CALUSJ010000123.1 GCA_944323405.1 Candidatus Gastranaerophilales bacterium | reverse complement strand
ATTCACTAGTCACTAGTCACTAATCACTAGTCACCTAAACTCTAATATTTTTGTATTTTAGATTAAACTGTAATAGTTATTAATCAGCTGGATTGCTTCGTCCTAATCGTCCTCGCAATGACACCACTTTGTTTGCTTATTAACTTATTTACTTATTAACCTATTCACTATTCACTAGTCACTTCTTAAACCCTTTAGTTTTTGTCAGGCAATGCCTGACCTACTACTTCGTCCTAATCGTCCTCGCAATGGCACCACACGGCCTGACCTAATCCCCAAAATCCAAATAAAAAACGGAGAAGGAGGGATTCGAACCCTCGGTGCAGGTTACCCCACACAACACCTTAGCAGGGTGCCGCCTTAAGCCTACTCGGCCACTTCTCCATATCAATATATTTATATTAGCATAAAACTTTTATTTTTCAAAATCAACATTTTTTATAATGTTTTAAGCCGTTTTGATATAATGTCCTTTATTTAAATAATTGTAGTTCAGGCCCCAAAACAGATTAAATAAGTTTTTCAAACCTGTTCTACTTCAAGATTTTTATCTACTTTTTCTTTCAATACAGATTCAACAAATGATTTCAGGGTCATTGTTGCATTTTTACATCCGCTGCACATGCCGGTTAATTTAACCTTAACCTTATTTCCATCTACATCAACAAGTTCAACGTCACCGCCGTCTTTTTGCAGCTGAGGTGAAATCTGCTGCTCGATTACTTTACTAATCTTTAAGATTTTTTGTGTAGGCGTAAGTTCTGTTGTCTGTTCAGCTTTCTTATAATAAGTTTCAAGCATATCTTTAATAATCCCTTTACACCTGCCGCAGGCGCCGCCGGCTTTTGTATAATTTGTAACCTCATCTACTGTTTTAAGCCCATTTACCTTAATTGCTTCCCAAATCTGGTTTTCTGTTACGTTAAAGCAGGTACAGACAATTTTTTCGCCATTTGGCAACAAACCCTCTTCTATTGCAATCACATCTTCTCCGTAATACTTTTTAATAGCATCTTCTAATGCTTCGTGTCCCATAACAGAGCAGTGCATCTTCTCTTGCGGAAGCCCGTCAAGCTCATCTGCGATATCTTTATTAGTAATCTTAGCGGCTTCATCAATGGTTTTCCCAATAATCATTTCGGTCAGAATACTTGATGAAGCGACAGCAGAGCCGCATCCGAATGTCTGGAATTTAGCATCTTTAATAACCTTACCATCAAGCTTTATATATAATTTTAAAGAATCACCGCAGGCAAGCGACCCGGCTTCTCCAATCAAATCAGCATCATCAATCTTACCGACATTTCTTGGGTTTCTATAGTGATCTAATACCTTCTCCGAATATTCCCACATAATAATTTCCTCTTTTTGAAGTTGAATTTTACACTACAATTTTACTACAAAAAGAGGAAATATTAATCTCCATAATATTTAGTTTTTATCAGGCATTGCCTGACCTACTACTACTTAATTTTATTTTACAATTAGCCGGCAGGTTCTATTTTTTACCCAATACACTATCCAAAGCTCTTTTATATGCTTCTCTTACTTTTTCTTCATCTGCAAAAATATTATTAACAGCTTTTCTGCATTTTGCATACAACAGAAGCTTATCCTGTTCATATTTTGAAAGTAAATCAAATTTTTCTTTGGCCCTTTTCAGCTCTTGCGGAACACCTTTTGCTTTCTTATCCAGCAGCAAATCTGCAAACTTATCCAAATCAGTAAGTTTTCTAGGGCCTGATTCTATCATTCTTTCATTGACTTTTCTTATCAAATTATCTGTAATATAAGTTTTCCCAAATCCTGGATTTGTGTTATTAATCGGTGCTATTCTCATTTCGGCTTCCTTTCCTTTTAATTCTGTAATTTCTTTTCTTCTTGTTTAATAAACTCGCAATCAGCTTCCAGCCGTTTATCTTCCATTGCGTCAATAAGCTCTTCAATATCTTTAATCTGCCCGAGTTCAAACCCGACTTCTGCATACAAAACACAATCATTACAAAGCCTGTAATTTCCGTATTGCACCGAACCGGCAAGTGATTTTACTCCCCCGCAGGCGTCACAGGTAAAAAACTCATTCTCGCAATCTGGATTTTCCTCAATATCATCAAGCCGCATCTGCTCAACAACTAATTGCATTTCTTTTACGACTTCTTCTTTTGATTTCATAAAGTTACCTTTCTATGTCTTTATTATATTACAAAATTATTGGAGCAATTAAAAAGATTAATCGGCTTGCAAATAAGGCATTTTTAAAGTACAACAAAATTATGAAACAGAAAGTTTTGTTTATAAATTTTGGCGGTTTAGGAGATGAAATCCTGTTTCTTCCTGCCATAATCTCTGTAAAAAAAGAATTCCAAGATTCAGAAATAACACTTGCGCTTGAAAAAAGAAGCAGAGGAATTACAAATCTTACAAATGTTATTGATAACACTTTATTTGCAGATATCAAAGGCAAAAAGAAGTATATCGAACTTATCCGGCTTCTTTTCAAAATATGGACTAAAAGATTTGATATTGTAATATCATCTGGTTCAAACAAGTTTATTGCCGTATTTTTGTTTTTAACATTCATAAAAAAGCGCTACGGTTACAACACAGGGAAATTGAGCCAAATCTTATTAACAAAGGCTGTTGATTTGAATAAAAACCAGTATGCAGCTAATATGTATCACGATTTAGTAAGGCCGATAACAAATATTTCTACAGAGCTGCCAGTTCTTGATATAGAAAAGAAAGAGACCGAGCCAAATACTGTATTAATCCATCCCGGCGTAAGTTTGTTAAGCATCAAAAAGCATATGATAAAAACAATTCCTGCTCAGACCTGGGCAGAAGTCGTAGATAAACTCTCTTTGGCAGGCAAAAAAGTTATATTGGCAGGCGGGCCTGATGATAAAGAAACAATAGATATAATAACGGCAAAAGTTCCATCGGAAAAATTTATCAATATGTATGGAAAAACGAAGAATCTTCGTGAGCTTGCAGAACTTATATCATCAAAAGAAATATTTATATGTTCGGATTCAGCTCCGCTTCACATTGCAGCAGCCCTGGGAGTGAAAACATACGTTATTTTCGGTTCTACAGATGATAAAAAACTCATACCGCAAAACAGGAATATAGTGCCGATAAAATCCAGAGAGTGTAAATGTCCGCTACAGCCGTGTTTGTGGGAAAAACGACAAACTACTTGTGAAACACTTGAGTGTCTGAATATAAGTTCTGATGATATTGTAGATATAGTTATGAAAAAAAATAGAGGAGTATAAAAATGAAAATCGCTGTTATTTCTGATATTCACGGTAATATGGAAGCTCTTGAAGCTGTTATGAAAGATATTGCTGATAGAATGTGCAGCAGAATTTTTGTACTTGGAGATTATGCAATGGCAGGCCCGGAACCCTCAGAAGTCATAGAATATTTTATGAAACGAAAAGAAAATCCTGTATTTAAGATGATACAAGGTAATACAGACCTTATGATTGCAGATTATTCAGAAGACTTATATAATCAATTGAAAGGAAAAGCTCCTGTAATGGCAGAAGCATTAAAAAATGATGCTGAAATTATCAATCCTCTAGAAAAAGAGTTTTTGAAGAATTTGCCAATCCAGCTTGAGTTAACGGAAGGCGGCGTAAAGTTTTTGCTTGTACACGGCTCACCCAGACGTAATAACGAAGACATACTTCCAGATACACCGCTTGAAGAAGTTGAAAAAATGCTTGAAAACGTAGAAGCAGACATAATTCTTTGCGGGCATACACATATTCCCTGCGGGTTCCAAACATCCAAGAAAAAAACCGTTGTAAATACAGGCAGCATTGGACGACCGTTTACACCCGAGCCGAAAGCATGTTATTTAACTATCTCAGTTGAAAACAAGGAATGTGTTTTTGAACATCATTTTGTTGAATATAACAAAGAACAGGCTTCAGATAAACTCAGAAAACGCCAGTTTAACGGTGCAGATAAGCTTGCAGAAATGCTTCTTGACCCTAAAACCAGACATTTTTAGTTTTTGCCTCAAAGTCGTTAATTAAAAAAGCGCTATATCCTATAACAAACTAGATTACAAATAACATTTGGGTTCCTGGCCTTCGACACCGGCATAAAGCTCTACATACTGCTTGGCAGGGCTTGCGTCTATTTTTGCAAATAAAACCTCTTCTATCTGGAAAAACCCGACATCTGCTGACATTTCTACAGAGATTTTTATCGGTTTCTTTTCTCCGTGCTGGATTCGTATACGGTTTATAGCATTGGCAGAGTATTTATGAATATCACCTACCCTTGGTGTTGTATTTATTGACAAAGGTATCCTTGCACGGCCTTTTGTCATATCGCATCCGTCTGCAATCAATATTATCCCAGCTTCGATAGAATGTATTCTCCTTGAAGACATATGACCTATTATTGCCTCTATAACAATAGAACGAATAACTACACGTTTATGCAAGTCATCAGGAAATACATGCATTAAAGCACGCTCTATCAACGGCTTGGCAAGTATTACTGACATCTCTTCGTGCCCCTGCCTGCCTATCATCATTCCCAAATCGTGCATTAAACCTGCTAATATTACCGCACACATACTGTCTTCAAATGTCCCGATTTCTTCAAGTTCCAAAGATGTCTTTATACCGCATTCGTGAAGAATATTGAGCATTTTTATTGAATTAGCGCAGACCTGTCGCATATGCACAGGCCCGTGGTCATTATATCCCAAGCGTTTTATCGATACATTATTTGCATAATCCTGCATCTCCTGAAGCTCTGCATCCTCAAACAAATAATGCACAAGACTTAAACAATTAGGGTAATTCTGTAATCTTTTCAGAATTTTTGTTTCTACTGATATTTCTTTTACTGATTTCATAGCTCTAAATACATTATAACATCTTTTTCATAGAAAACAAAATATAAGCAAAACTTAGTTTTTTACTGGCTGCTTTTTCAAAAAAAGTTGCATGAAAAATTTCAAAGAGTTATAATAAACCTAATATCACAAGCGGATGTAATTCAGTGGTAGAATGCAACCTTCCCAAGGTTGACGTCGCGAGTTCGAGTCTCGTCGTCCGCTTTTTTTTCTGCAAAAAATAAAAAAACTAAATCATCATTGCTTCTTCTAATAAATCCAAATGACCATCTAAAAGATACTCAGCAAAATCTTTTGTGTCAACCTGTGCAGCTACTATCGACATTAAATCATCTGGAAGCTCTGTTATCATATTAACAAGTGATTCCTTTTCCAAGAATACCATTGGTTTTACCATCTCAGGCTTCATTAATGTTGAAAGCATATTAACGTATGTCTCATTCTCAAATAATGTCAAATACTTAGGTTTCTCTTTTGTTAACTGAAATACCAATTGTCTTTGAACATCTGGATCTATTGACGACATAAAATCTCTGTATTTATCAATAGGCAAAGCCTCAATACTCTTTATTAAATCTAATGGGTTTGTCTCTTCTGAAGGACGGCCGGTTACGCCCTCAACAAATTTTATCATTACCTCCGGCGGTAAGCTCTTTAACTGATTTATTACATCGTATTTTTCAAGCTTGTCGTGCTGGAAAAACTGTGCTAAATCATCTTCTGTAAACATCATCACAACTTCTTCCAAAGGAAAAGCTCCCATAATGACTCTTACGAGCTCCTCAATATCAACATCCATAAGCATATCTAAGAGTTTGTCTTTTGTAAAGAAATACAAACCCATTACCAAATCTTCTTGATCCAACATCGGAAGTATATCTTCTCGCATCTGAGAATTCATATTATGCAAAAGTACAAATTTGTTCTCAACATCCGTTAGTTTGAATATCTTTATAAGCTTAGCCGGTGAATTATACATCTCTCTTGCATAATTAACCGCCTGAGTATTTCCTTGAGCAGCTTCGGCTTCTATAATCTCATCAACCGTCTTTAAGCCATAGTCTTGTATCATACGGGATGAAGTTATATTCATCCTTTCTGCAAATAATTTCATATTTGTATCTAAAACTATTGGCATTTTCTCTCCTTAATCAGTGCTTATATATATAAAGTATATTCTCTGTAAATAATTGCCTTTTTGTTAAGATTTGTAACGATTCGGTTTTATGTGGTATAATAAAAGCTGTTATGAGAAGAATTATACTTATTTTAACATTATTTTTAGTATTAATAAACGGTGTTGTTTTTGCGGCAGTAAAGACAACAAAGCAAGAGTTAACTGTTCCGGCATCTGACGGGTTTAGTATAAGAGCGACCTTGGAGTATCCGAAAATCAAAGGGAAAAAAGAATACAGCACAGTTGTACTTTTGCATTCTCTTGGATACACATCCGAATGGTGGGAGAACCTTCCGGCAGATTTAATCAAGCAGGGGTATGCTGTTTTGAGGATAGATTTACGGGGTCACGGAAGAAGTATATATAATTCAAAATTAGTTAGAACTTCTTGGAAGAGTATGACAAATGCGGCTTATGCAAAGTATCCAGATGATGTACAAAAGGTTTTGGAGTATGTGAAGAAAGAGAATACTAAAAAGAGTTTTTTCAATTCTTGGGCTATTGTTGGAGCTGATATTGGCGGAAGCACGGCTATTCTTGCTTCGGACAAAATGCCGTACAAACCAAAGACTATCGTATTGCTTTCACCCATTGTAGAAACAAAAGGGCTATATGTTCCAGTGAGTTTGGCACATTTGGATAATGTTGATATATTTTCTATTTCAGGCACAGGGGATACTGGAAGTGTTGAAGCACAGGAGTATTTGAAAAAATTTGCTCAGGCTGCTTTCGCAGAGTATACTTCCGAGGCACGTTCTACAGGCATGCTTATGCTAAAGAGTGATAAAAGCTTAGCTAAAATTATTACAAGCTGGATAAGTGAGTATTTGTGATTAGTGATTAGTGATTAGTGACTAGTGACTAGTGAATAGTGAATAGTGAATAGGTAAATAAGTTAATAAGCAAACAAAGTGGTGTCATTGCGAGGACGATTAGGACGAAGCAATCTAGCCGATTATTAACTATTACATTTTAATCTAAAATATAGAAATATTAGAGTTTATGGGAACTAGTGACTAGTGACTAGTGAATAGGTGAATAAGTAAATAAGTTAATAAGCAAACAAAGTGGTGTCATTGCGAGGACGATTAGGACGAAGCAATCCAGCCGATTAATAACTATTACATTTTAATCTAAAATATAGGAATATTAGAGTTTATGGGAATAGTGACTAGGTGAAGGGTGAGGGGTGAAGGGTGAAGGGATCATTTTAGGGCATAAAGCAAGCAATGTCTGCCTTCCTGTCATTGCGAGGACGATTAGTCCGAAGCAATCCAGCTGATTAATAACGAATAGGTGAAGCGTGAAGGGTGAGGAGTGAAGAGAGCATTTTTGGGTTTAGAAGTTGAGGGTGAATAGTGACTAGTGAATAGTGAATAGTGAATAAGTAAATAAGTTAATAAGCAAACAAAGTGGTGTCATTGCGAGGACGATTAGTCCGAAGCAATCCAGCCGATTAATAACTATTACATTTTAATCTAAAATATTAAAGTTTAGGTGACTAGTGAATAGTGAATAGTGAGTAGGTAAATAAGTTAATAAGTAAATAAGCAAACAAGGTTCAAAATAAGAATCTTCTTTAACTTCTCCTAAACTCCTAAACCCCTAAACTCTGCTAAGGCATAGCTCAAACACTACCTGCCGTCCTGTCATTGCGAGGACGATTAGGACGAAGCAATCCAGCTTTCTATTAACTATTACATTTTGATCTAAAATACAAAAATATTAGAATTTAGGGTGACTAGTGACTAGTGAATAGGTAAATAAGCAAACAAAGTGGTGTCATTGCGAGGACGATTAGGACGAAGCAATCCAGCTGATTATTAACTATTACATTTTAATCTAAAATATAGAAATATTAGAGTTTAGGGTGACTAGTGACTAGTGAATAGTGAATAGGTGA
Organism: Candidatus Gastranaerophilales bacterium; assembly: GCA_944323405.1. Classification (GTDB taxonomy): domain Bacteria; phylum Cyanobacteriota; class Vampirovibrionia; order Gastranaerophilales; family Gastranaerophilaceae; genus CAG-196. Next base: position 99 of record CALUSJ010000123.1, on the reverse strand, counting down.
ATAAGTAAATAAGTTAATAAGCAAACAAGGTTCAAAATAAGAATATTCTTTAACTTCTTCTCAACTCCTAAACCCCTAAACTCTGCTAAGGCATAGCTC
>CALUSJ010000122.1 GCA_944323405.1 Candidatus Gastranaerophilales bacterium | reverse complement strand
AAGGCACTTAGAACCAAAGAAAAACCATCTAAAGAGACTCGAACCTCTAAAACTGACAATGCAAAAGACTTTTAGCGATTTTTAAAAATTTCTTTCAAAATACTCGAAATTTGCAAACGCAGACCACTAGCGAAAAGCCACTAAAAAAGAGCCTTAAAAGGCTCTTTTTTATAAATGGTGGGCATGAAGAGACTCGAACTCCCACGCTTGCGCACTAGTTCCTAAGACTAGCGTGTCTACCATTCCACCACATGCCCACATGTGATATGATTAGATATTACCAAGAGCATACCTCAATGTCAAACTCTAAGTTTTATTAATATATTTCTCTCAAGTTTTATTAAATACCTAACGTCACAAGCCAATTTTTACCAGAATAAAGACATCTGCCTCATATTCTTTCTTTCGCTAATTATTAAGTTTTGTAAAGAAAATATTAAACCGTGAAATTCTAATTTTTATATACACTTTATATACATGTAAGACCAAGATGGAAAGAAGCAAACTATGTCACTATTTGGAACATACAACTTAAATATGCTGGGCTGTAATAACTTCTTTAGCAGCTATAACCTCTTTTCTGGAGGCATAACTTTTGGCAGTAACGGAAGTATTTTTGATTATCGTGACAGCATGAATGATGCCATGCTTGGTTATCAGCTTGCAAACATCGGTACTAGCACTCTCGGTATGATGGCAAAACAGGCTATTCAGGACCATAGAGCTCAAAAAGCAGCTCCTGAAAATTACAAAAATGATATAGAAACCATTAATAAAAAAATCAAAAATGCGTTAGCTGAACTAGGTGATTATACAGAAGATAACTATGAAACCGCACAAATCGATCCTAAATTCGATGAAGCGGTAACAAATGCCTCACAAAAGCTTAACGACGCTAATCAAGCATTACAAAATGCAAACGACTATATCAGCAATAATAAATCCGCTTATGATGCCGCAATTGCAAAGAAAAACAAAAATGAAACGCTTAGTGAAACAGAACAAAACATAATAAAAAATTATGAAGAATACAAAGCAAAGCTTCCAGATTTAGAAGAGGCTAAAGAAACCGCAGAAAGTGAATTAGAAAAAGCTAAGTCTGAAAAAGAAGCAGCTGAGCTTGACTTAAAAAAAGCAAAAGAATCTATTGCCAATTTGATACAAGAGCGTAATAAGTATCTGGAATCTCTAGAAGAAAGCACTCTTGACCAATTGAATGGCAACATTTTAACCAGAACCCCAGATGATTTATATGCCAAAAAATTAGTCAATGGCAAAGTCGACCCTGATAGAGAATACAACAAGCGTGATATGAAAACAGCTATTAACCAGTTTATGGAAGCAGCAGACGGCTCATCTGATAAGTTGGAAAAAGCACATATTTTAGCAGATATGTACGATTTTGGACTTGAAAAAACAGAAAAAAATAAAAGTTTCGAAGCTGCTGCTGAAATTGCCAAAAAGTATATAAGCGAGCATAATCAATAATATCAAGCCTAATATTAACTTTTGTAACAAAAAGACTCAAAACTGAAATTGAGTCTTTTTTGTTTACTTTATATATATGTAAGATATATATAAGAGACAAAAAGATGGGCTTCTACACACAAATAGCAACAGATAAAAATTTAGCAGCAAAGAATGTCGCTGAGTATAATTATATGAATGGTAATTACAACTATTGCTATACTCCGAGCGATGCTATTATTGATAGTATTCCATCGATATTTTTTGCACTTACAGGAAAAGTTGCAGAATTTGCTGCTGATAGAAGAGAAAATCGTCAAGAAAATAATTCTATTGAAAGAAGCAATCTAGAAAAAGATTTGCAGGAAGCTCTCAATGATATTGGCGCAAGTGATGAAAATAATATAAACGAAGCTGTTACAGAAAAACAAAATAAATACAGTCTTGAAATACAAACTGCGCAAGCGGCTGTTAATGTATTTACCGACGGTCAGGACGAATACAGTTCTCAAATAACAAGTCTGAAGGTTCAAATCTCAGGTTTAAATGAACAAAACGATCCTGATGGAGTCAAAAAGGCTCAACTAGAGCAGCAAATTGCTGATTTAGAAGCAAAAAAGGCTGAAGCTTATAGTCAAGCGCAAAGCAAATTACAAGAAATCCAAAAGACTGCAGAAGTTGAACTAAAGAAGATTGAAACAAGAGCAAAAGATGCGTTTAACATTCTGGAAAAGTTAGCAAAACTTGATAGCAGCAGCGAAAAAAAGGTTAATGTTAAAGAAAAAACGGAAGCCTTATACGATTTCACCCAAACGAGAACTGCTTTTGAGAAGGCTTTAAAAAATAACAACACAAATGAAGCCAGAGTCCAAGCAGAAACTCTGAAAAAGATATATGAAGAGCATCCTAATGATAAAACAATAAGAAACGCTTATGAAAAACTTTTGAAAACAAAAGTTGAACAAGCTTTAAAATAAACTAATAATACCCCATCTTACATCTTACAAAATTTTCAGCCTGTTTTTTACAGGCTTTTTTCTGTCTTAATCTTTGAAACAGTCATCTTTGATAAAACAAAAACTATAACTTGGTTTCAATAAATTATAAATAAGAATAAAAAAATCTTTAAGCATAATAATCAACCCTTTTTTGTTTATTTTGTAAATTTAAAGCCTGATTTTTAACAGCTTTAGCTTGGTTAGCGACTTTGTAATCCTGACTTGACGGATCAGCAGGAGCCATTGCTGAATTTATAACAGTATTGGCATTATCAATAGTCCTCTGCGGTTTTTTAGGATTTAATTTTGGCATACTTATAGAAACATGCCCGCCTACAGGGATTCCATTTTGCCAATCAATCACAATCGGCCCGGTTAAAGAACCGCCGGCGGCTTTATGAGCACGCTCGTGATTATAGATATCGGACAAACTCTTCTTTACTAACGACTGTTGTTGGTTCCTAAATGCAGGAATATTCATGAGATTCATACACATTCCTCCTTGGAATTTCTATTATACTCTTTTTTTTTATTTCGTCAAGCATAAAAAAACTTTATATAAGTGCGATTTTGTTACCTGCCGATCTCGCAGGTGGGTGAGTGCCTCAATCAATCCGTTTCCCGCTGGCGATTTTGTATCGACGGGTATACTTCAATAATTATAGAGCTTACTCTCCCTATTTATAAAAATGTAGGAACAAAATAAACACC
>CALUSJ010000121.1 GCA_944323405.1 Candidatus Gastranaerophilales bacterium | reverse complement strand
TGATAAATTAAAGAATGCAAAAACAAAAGAAGAAAAACAGCAGATTTACAAACAACAGCTTCAAGATTTTGGTAAATTATTACTTAACACGCCTGATGAAGACAAGGCTGTATTTAAGCAAGCTATTGCATCTCTGGTTGCTTCAAATAGACTTAAAGGTTTAGATGCTGTTTTAACAAGCTTTGCAACTCCAAAAGCCCGCACGGAATGGGCTGACAGCTGGAGCCTTGAAGAAACTAAGAAATTAGCTTTGAAACCTGATGGTGAAGGTAATGTACCTTCTGATGCCAAAGTTACAGAAGCTACTGCAAAACTAACTTCTGTTAAAAGTGAAGAAGGTATCAAAAAACACCATGCAGAATTCCAAAAAGAAGCTAAGGCTTTCTTTGCAGAGCATAAAGAAGCTTTAGAAGTTATTGCTCAAAAAGAAGCAAGAGGTGAAGAGTTAACGGAAGAAGAAAAACAACTAAAACTCATAAGAGATAATTTCATCACAGCGGTTTCAGCTGGTGAAATTTCGGGTACAGCAATTAACCAAATCATTGCGGATGCTGTAAAAAGAGACATTCTTCAAGGTATGAATAAAGATGCTTATGAGCTTCCTAACTACAAAGAGGTTATTAAAAAGATAACGGAATTTGTTGAAGACAACCCGAAAGTTATAACAATATCGAAGGAAGCGGTTGTAAAACTCTTAGACGAAGCAACAAATGGTAATTATTCTACTGTTGCAAGCGGAAGTGAAATAGATTTAAAAGCCCCTAAAGTTGAACAGACAACGGAAAGTGAATTAGCATCACTTCCGGCTTATGGTTATGCTCAAAAATCAGGTAATAACGGTGATATTACAAAATTAGCAAGTATGAAGCAGCAGCTTTTTGCGTTGAATACAGATGAACCCTCTTTTATAGTAGAAAAAAATCAAGAATCTGTTTCCAATCCTGCGAAAACAACTTCTAAGCTCAAGGCAAAACTTGAACCTATGAATTCTCAAGAAAAACTCAATTATATTGCTAAAAATTTCCACAATTTTAGTTTTGGAGTGAAAAAAGCGATAGGTGCCGGTTTTGAGCGTTTAGGACATAATAATTTAATGCGAGTTTTATCTAATATTAACAGTGATAGTTTTATTTTAGGTGTTTATAAGCAGCTTGGTTTAACTATTGATGATATAGAAAAACTAAATGTTTCAACAGGTGCCAAAAGTATAATGCTTGCTAACCTTCAAGAAGAAAATGCTTGAAATTATTAGGTGGTAAATATTTAATTTTTAATAAACTTGTAGAGTTATTAAGTTGTTAGTTTATAAAGAAATAAAACCATAGGCTTAAGAATTTTTTACTCCCTACAACTAAAGTTGTAGCTTCGGTTTCATTATATAAAGCCGAGAATCTTTATTGGAGCTCTTCTCCTCCATATGGAGTATTCTCTAACTAAAGTTGTAAAGTTCTTTTTTTTCATGCCGTACATACATATTACAAAGGCAAAATAAATTATTGAAAGGAATTTATTATGACAGCGACATCGACAATTACAATCAACACAAATTTGGCGTCATTAACCTGTCAGTCTTACCTTAGAGATGCGACTAAGGGTATGAACACAGCAATGGAGAGATTATCTACAGGTTTCCGAATAAACTCTGCAGCTGATGACGCAGCCGGCTATGCAGGATCAGCCGGCATGGAAGCCAAAATTAACGGTTACGATATTATTGAGACAAACGCTCAAATGGGTTTGGATATGTTAACAACTCAGGAAGGGGTTTTGGATATCATTAATGATTATCTTCAAAGAATTCGTGACCTGACGATGCAGGCAGCAAACGGAACTTATGGTTCAGCTTCTCTAGACGCTATTGCTACAGAAGTTGTACAGAGAATGGATGAAATTAACCGTTTATGCCAGATTACAGACTTTAACGATACATACCTTCTTGACGGTTCAAGAACAACTGATATTAACCTGCAGGTTGGTTTGTACTCTGATGCAAGATGCGTTATCAAGATGGATGCATTTTTATTCGCAAGCGCAGAATCCACAGTAATCTTCGGGTTTGGTTCAGCGGGTATCCAAGATGCAGAGGGTAATGCACAAGGTTTTATGGATTTAACTTGTAAAGATGCAGAAGACGAGGCTAACGGATATATTTATCAAGCACGTGTGTTAGATGCAAACGGTCAGCCTGTTTTGGGTGCTGATGGTAACGTACAATATCTTGACGGTTACTATAAATCAGCTCTTGCAGCTGCTCTTGCAGAAAACGGCGATATTACATATGCAGGCGGTGGTGCTGCGAGTGCTACAATCGTAGGCGGAGCTTTGTCAATTGAAGCAATGTGCTCTGCTATCTATAGAAACGATAACTCTGCACGTGAATTTATTGATCAAATTGACGTAGCAATTGATAATATTTCTCTAAGAAGCACAAAAATCGGTGCTTATATGAACAGATTAGATTCAGCAATTGAATCAACCGATGTTCAGAGAGAAAACCTTGTTGAAGCAAATTCGACAATCAAGGATGCTGACGTAGCAACAGAATCATCCAACTATATCAAATACCAGATTCTGCAGCAGTCAACAGCAACCCTTTTGGCAACTGCTAACCAGATGCCGTCAATTGCTTTGAATTTAATATAATGAATTGGAAAAAACAATAATAGAGATAATAAAGGTCCTTTCAATGGCCCTCGGTTTGATGCGCCGAGGGTTTGCCTTTTTTTGTAAAGGAGCTATATTTATCTGCCGGCTGAAGAATTGTAAAGTTTTGTAAAGTATACTGCTAAAAATAGGCAATTTTTTAAGAGAGAATAACTTTATTTATATGTAAGGGAAAATTTAAAAATGTAAGGTATACAATAAGATGGCTAAAGTTATTGAAACTAGAGTTATCTTGTAAGAAAGGCGGTTATTTATGTCAGGTTATGGTATTGATAGTATAGGAGCTTATTCAAACGACCCATATTTAGCGTATGCACTCCAATCATATAATCCAAACTTTCGAGGTGCTGCACAGGCTCAGGCTCAAACTCAATCAGTAACGGCCCCTTCTGCTGTAACTACGACAGATACAACAGCTGGGTTGCCGAAAGCAGATTATTCTGAGAGCTCTAATACGGGTGTAGTAGCAGGGGCTCTAGGAACAGTATTAACCGCAGCGGCTTTGTTTTGTTTCTATAAAAAAGGCAAAGGTGAAGGGTTGTCACGTATAGGCAACGGATTCAAGAAAGTTTTTGGTATTGGTGAATCTTCTGTAAGCAAGGCTGCTGAGAAAGCTGCAAAGGCTGAACCGATTAAGAATATAAAAGTTGTTATGAAAAACAATAAGCCGGTTTACTATCTGCCAGGCAAAACAAAAGAATATACAGATCCTCAGGATATTGCCAATTTCATGCAAGATAAAGAACTAAGGCGCTTAACAGGCTTGAGATTCAAGACTGGTGAAACAAAGGTTAAATCAGGAACATTTAATGTGATTGGGCCTGATAACAAAAATTACACAGTTAAGTTTAATGGTAACAAAATTGAAGAAATCCGCCATGATGACGGTTCTCTTTATAGTGAACTCTTAGAAAACGGAGGTTTCAAGAACAATTTAACAAGTGAACAAGATACTTTAGCAGACAAGATTAAAGATTTCATTACAAAAATTAAAGATGGTGATGTTGAAACCGTTATGGGAAAAGACACAAACTTAAGAGATTTTACTTATGTAACCAAGATAGGTGATAATTCAGCAACAGTATTTAGACCGTCTATAAGTCTTTATAATAGTAATTCTGCTGTAATGCAAGGGCTAGAACCTCAAGTAAAAAGTGTTACTAAGTTAAAAGAATTCTCAGCTGACAGCAAAGAGGTTTTGGCAGAAATTAGAAGATGCAGAGAAGCCGGAAATAATGTTGATGAAATAATAGCTGAAAGTTTCGTAAAAAAAGGACGACTCCCAGCCGGATATAAAGTTCAAGAATTTGAAATAAAAGATGGTAATAATTTTATTAAAATTGTAGACGGAAAGCCTGTTGGTATGACAGTAGTTGAAAATTCTGGGAAGAAGAAGTTCTATAATGCAAGCAGTGACGATTTCTTAGCATATATAGAAAAATATGAACAATCTATCAATAAGAAAATTAAAAAAGCTTTGGATGATAATAAGATTCCATCTGGTGCCATAATTGCGCCTGTATAAAATGTAAATTCTCCTTTTCTTGTATTATAAATAGCCCGATTAGCAAAATCGGGTTTTATTTTTTTATAAAAAAATGAGGTACATGAAACTTTATAAATAGATATTTAACTCAACTGTTTCTTTTTTATTGAAGATTGTGTATAATAATATTAGTTTTGAGGTAAGAGAGAATTATTAATTAATGACTGAAACTAATTTAATAATAATTATAGTTGCATTTGTCGTTGCTGTGGTAGCAATCTATATATTGTATTCTATTATTTTATATCAAGGTTCATCTTCAAAAGGCGATGAGCTGCAGATTTCAACAAAAAACATTCTAGATCAGGTAGAAGTTTTGTTTGAAAAGAAAGAATATGCTCTTGTGCAGCTAATGGCAACGAAGTATTTAGACAGGGTGCCGGGGCATATTGAAGTAAGGATATATCTTGCAAAAGCGTATTATGAAGATAAGAAATACAATCAAGCGATAAGACAGTGTTCAATTATTCTTAAGAAGAAGCCTAGCAGCATGGAAACTCGTCAGGTTTTGGGTAACTGTTATATAAAGAAACAGATATTTCAAAAAGCAATAAAAGAGTTTGAATATGTATTTGAGCATAATAAGAATGATAAAACTGTTGTACGAACGCTTGCGGAGTTATACAAACAAACAGATCAATTGTATTCTGCAATAAGCGTTTATGAAATACTTTCTGATTTAATGGAACTTGATGAGGATGTAGCAGATATTCAGTCAATTTTAGCAGAGCTAAACGAGGAAGTTCATGATTATCCAGCGGCATTCGAGGCTTACAAAACAAGATTAGGAATTTATCCTAATGATGTTAATACCAACAGAAAACTCACGGAATTGTATATAAAAATCAAAAACTATCCTGTTGCGATAGAAACTCTTTTATATATGCTATCTTTTGTTACTGACAGTAAAACTTTGTTGTGGATATATGAAACTCTGGTAGAGTTGTATGTTGAATCTGAAGATTATGAAAGAGCTATTGAATATTCGGAGAAACTCCTTGATATACAAGGTTCTGACAAGTTTAAAGTACGTGATAATATAGCCGCATTCAATATAAAACTTAACAGATTTGGAGAAGGTATTTCTATATTGGAAGATTTGGCAATGATGTCACAAAACGGGTTTGATGTGACGTTAGAGCTTGCAGATGCTTATATCCAAACTAAAGAGTATCAAAAGGCTATAGATAAATATATGCTATTGCTTGATAAAGCGACCCCTAAAGAAGCGAAAACAGTTAATTTGCTTATGTGCGAGCTTTATGTGAATTGGGCAATAGATATGGCTGAGCAAGATAAGCTTGATGAATCATTTGAATATTTAAAAGATGCAACACAATATAATGCTTTGAATTCGGAAATATACTATAATGTAGCTAAAAATTATTATAAGCAAAAGAACTATACAGGCTGTGTAGAGTCAACCAATCAGGCTATAGAGTATGATAAACAGAATAATTACAAAGCCAAATATTTGCTTCTACTCTCTGAGGCGCATCATCAATTAGGTAACTTTTTTGAAGAGAAGAAGGCGCTTACTGATTTATTAAAATTTGATGAAAAGAATCCTCAAGGCTTGTACAGAGTAGGGCTTATGTATGCAGCGCAGCATGATTTTAAGAATGCAGAGGATGCATTCAAAAAAGCCATCATGTATAATCCTGAACTTATTCAGGCAAAATACAATCTGGCTCTTTTGTACGAAAATAATAATAGAGAAAAGGCAAAAGAACTTTATAAAGAAATTCTTGAGCAAGATCCTTCGTTTGAAGAGGCAAAAAACTCTTTGGCCGACTTATCGACTTCGGATTTTTATTAAACCTCTTCTGGAATATAGATTACGGTATCACTAAGATAGTTTCTAATCTCATCATAATTGGAAAATCTTGGAACAATTCTCTGGTAGTCCTGTACGATTGATAGAATATCATCTACAGACATCTTGATAATTCTTCTTTCTCCATTTGCTGATTCAATAATTCTTGCCATTTATTTTTTCCTTTTGTTCTATAGAAGAGATAACGGCTTATTTTATAAAAACTTTAGAATAATCAAACATTTGCGTTAGGAAAAACATTTCCATTTTGAATATAGATTTCAAAATCTTCATTGATATTTACACTTGCAGCAGTGATTGTATAATCCTCAAATCGGAGTTTTTTAAATTTCTGAGCGGGTTTGCCAAGCTTATATTCAGCTTCATACTTGGTCCATTCACAGTAGAAATCTTCTAAAGTACTACAATGGAATCCCATACGTTGAGATATCTCTTCAAAATTCCTTAATTTGATTTTTTCAATATCTATACCGCAATCATAGTCAGAAAAAGCTAGAGCGATATACTCTTCACTGTGGCTTATGCTGAAAAATTTTTCTCTAGTAGATAAAAAAGGCTTTTTACCAATGAACATAATTTCTCGGTTTTCAATGTTATAGAAGTCTCTGAGAATTCTATCCACCATAAGGTACGATAAACAATGCTGGTTAAATTTTTTAGGTTCAGAAATTTCTTTCTTTTGGAATTCTTTTAAAAGCTCCATATGCACATTGTCTGCATCAATAATTTCTATTACAAAAATATCCATAGCCAAATTGTAGCATAAATTTAGTTTTTTAATCTATTTATTTGAGATTTTACTTATAATACAATTGGATTATGGAATTAGAAAAAGTTTTTGATATAGAAAAATTAGCGCAAATAGCATCAGATATATGGCATGAATATTGGCCTTGCTTGTTATCTAATGAACAAATAGATTACATGATAGAAAAATTTCAATCAGAAAAGGCTATTTCAGAGCAAATAAAAACAGAAAATTATACTTATTATTTTTTAAAACACAATAATGAAATAGTCGGATATACAGGAATATCAGACAAAAAGGACTATTTGTTTTTATCTAAATTATACATTTTAAAAGAATTTAGACATAAAGGTCTTGGAAAGCTTGCTTTTGAAGAGATAAAACGACTTGGATATAACCAAATAAGACTAACGGTGAATAAAAATAATACAAATGCTTACCATGCTTATAAGAAATATGGGTTTAAAACTATAGACAGTGTTGTAACTGATATAGGAAGCGGTTTTGTGATGGATGATTATATTATGGAATATCAAAATATTCTATAATAGAAAGAAGGTAAAATTTAATATTTCTATCTTTACATTTTGTTATAATAATTGTATGATTATAATAGATTGGAGGAATTTTGGCAGAGAGATTCAAAATACAAGGTGGAGAGACTCTAAAAGGCGAAGTTTCTGTTGGAGGAGCTAAGAACTCTGTATTGAAACTGCTTGCCGCCAGTATTCTTGTAAAAGGCCGAACAAAAATATACAATGTACCTCGTCTTACGGATGTGGATATAATGCTCAATGTTCTTTCAGATTTAGGAGCTTCTTATATTTACGATAAGCAAGAAAAGTCTGTCGAGGTTGATGCTTCAAATATAACTTCAATCACAGCAAAGTATGAGCTTGTAAGCAAAATGAGAGCTTCATTTATTATTCTAGGAGCACTCATGTCTCGCTGTAGAGAGGCGATTGTTGCGCTTCCTGGCGGTTGTGCAATAGGAGAAAGAAGAGTCGATTTCCATATTAAGGGATTAGAAGCTCTTGGTGCGAAAATAAAAATAGAAAATGGTTATGTACATGCAAAAGCATCAAAACTAACAGGTGCAGATATCTATCTTGATATACCTTCTGTTGGAGCAACTGAAAACTTGATGCTTGCAGCAGTGTTGGCAGATGGTTCTACAAGGATACAAAATGCCGCTCAAGAACCTGAAATTGTGGATTTGGCTAATTTCTTAAATACAATAGGTGCAGACATTTCTGGTGCTGGAACCTCTGAAATTCTTATAAATGGGGTTAAGGCTGATTGTTTGCATTCAGCAGAATATACAACGATTCCTGATAGGATTGAGGCTGGAACTTTTATGGCGGCTGTAGTAGCAACAAAAGGGAAAGCTATTATTAGAAATGTTTATCCAGCTCATTTAACATTCTTTAATGATAAGCTAATTAAAATGGGCGCAATTATAAAACTAGTTGAACCCACAACTATTGAGGTTAGTTGTAAAAGCAGGCTGGATGCTATAAATTTTGTAACTCAGCCATATCCGGGATTCCCAACTGATTTACAAGCAATAGCAATGACTCTTTTGACAACGGCCAATGGTGTTGGGATTATAACTGAAAGTCTTTATGAGAACAGATTTATGCAAGTACCTGATTTGAGAAGAATGGGTGCAGATATTCATCAAGATAGAAACCATGCTATTGTAAAAGGTGTTAAAAATCTTACAGGTGCGACTGTTGCTGCAAGTGACTTAAGAGCCGGTGCAGCGCTGGTTATTGCTGGGCTTATGGCTCAAGGTGAAACTATTGTTGAAAAGCTGCATCATATTGATAGAGGGTATGAAGATTTTGAATACAAACTGCAAAAGCTTGGCGGAAAGATTTGCAGATATGATGATCAAAATGGAAGCGTAAATCAAATTGCAAGTGAAAATAACAAAAAGGGGGTAATTAATGAGTCCCGCATATAAAAGATGGTATGACCATGACCCTAAGCTCTTGGAAGTTATTGAATTATTAAAAAATTATCAGGAAGAATTAAGAGAGCATGCAGTTGTTTTTCTGGATAAGTTAGAACAAAAGGTCTCAAAAGAGGCTTTAGATAGGTTTTATGACCTTGTAAAACCTGTAAACGGCAATCGTTGGTATGATAAAGATCCGATTATTTCGAAAACTGTAGAGATTTTAAGAGTAGTTCCTCCTGAAGTGCAAAATGCTTGTGCTGAAAGGTTTATTTCAGCGCTTAAGGATATGGGAATAGAATACGAAAATCCAAACCACAGTTAGTATTTGTTGGTTTGTATTGTTATGGTAAATGAAGCTGTATGTTTATTATAGGAGTTGAAATGCGCACTATATGTGTGTTATCATAAATATGCAATTCCTAATGTAATACCATAGGTATGATGTTGCATTAGATGACTACGAGACTAAAGTAATTCTAGAATAATAAGAATAGGAGACTGAGCATGAAATCAAAAGGCTTGACCTTAGCTGAGGTGCTGGTTACGTTATGCATTATTGGAGTAATAGCGGTTATTGTCTTACCAGTAGCAACACATATGAAACCCGACTATACAAAGATAAAATATTTAAAAGTATATAATACATTATCAGAAACTATTAAAAATCTTGCAAGTAACAGCAACATTTTTCCTGCTTGCGAGGATTCTTATTGTTTTGAGAAAAATCCTTTGTTTAATACCTCAAAGGGTATAGGAGAAGAATATCCTGAAGGAAACGGAAAATTATGTAAATTATTGGCAGATAGTTTTAATGCATTAGAAAACAGCTGCTCGGATGCTTATTCAGAATTTGACGGCGAGCACTTTACATTTGAAACCCAAGACGGTACACAGTTTTACGTGTCGACATTTAAACAGGGGCCGAATGCGGACAATTCTGCACAATACAGAACAGATATCTGGGTGGATGTAAATGGGGCAAAAGCGCCGAATAAACTTTATGGAGAAGATGATTGTACTACGCCGGACAGATTTAAATTTATGATATCAGCTGCCGGAAAAATTGTAGCGGCAGATCCTATGGGGGAAGCTTATATTAATACTAATAAGAACTGGATTAAGACAAATTATGAAATAGCTGATGGTGCGGAAATTAAAAGCGACCTGGAGCTGGACTACAGAGATTTTGATGTTACGCCAGAAGATGAAGTGGATGAGGAAGATGATATAGAAAATAATAACGAAGATGATAATAACGATGCTGGTAATGATAACAATAATAATGGAAACGATGATGAAGATGTAGAAGTTTGGGTAAATGTTGCCTGCGGGGAAGTTATTGCCGGAAAAATTGTTAATTGTTTAAACTCCGAACCTTTGTCTGGTTATTCTGAACTCAAGTCTAAGAATAGTGATGTATATCGAAATTCAAACTTTGCACTTCCTAATATGTTATTTTTCCCTAAAAGAGAATATTTTACTTATCCAGTAGCATCTAATGTATATATACAACAGAGATTACCTGGTATTATGATAGCACGTGAGTGTGGATCTGGTTATTATGCTGATCACAGATATTTTAATTGGGAAGATATAACTACAAACTCAGATTCATTAAAAGAGAGATTTGGTATAACTCTTAAAGAAACTGTTTTTGGTGGTGATCCAGTAGCAGTAGGTGCTTGTACTGTTTCAGTTGGAAAAACAGATTGTAATCAATCAGAATTTAATATTACCGATGCCGCATTAAGTGTAAAACACGGTAGTATTAATTATGGCACATTGAACTCAGAAATTGAAAAACTCAAACAATCCATTACGTCACCAACTTGTAGCTCTCCTTTATTTGCACAAGATAAAAATAGTAATCCGCGATATGGAATGATATGGCCTCGCAGTGATAGCAAATATTGGTACGTAGAAGCTTACAATCATGATTATGCTTACATGTATTGGATTTTTACGGAATTACAAAAATATACTTATGAAGATAAACTGCCAATTTTACTAGAGCTTTTAGACAAACCTTATAACAAAACAGCAAAGGAACAGTATCAAAAAGCAATTGCTCAAGGAAAATCTGTAGAAATTAAGTACCAATCTTCATATGCATTTATACATTAAATAATATTTAGTGTAAAAAAACGAAATTTCTCGCAGACTTAGTCATTGCTGTCCATAATGAATTTATAGAAAACATAAAAATGTCATCCTGAAAGATTAGAAAAACAAACGCAAGTGTAGTTTTTCTAATCTGTTCAGGATCTTACCCGACTCCCAAAGATAGTACCAAGTTGGTAAGATTCTGGACAGTGCGAAAATTTAATCATTTTAAATAAATTAAAATTAATTTGCATTCCAACAATTTATTTTGTGCTATATTTATATACGGAGAGTAGATAACTAGTCGATTTATAAGAAGAAGGTATTTATGAACTGGATAATAACAGAAAACAATAAAAAGATTAATGCGCTTGATATTCCGACTGCTTCTATAGAAGAAATCAAATCGGATATTGAGAAGATGAAAATGAGAGTTATTGGATTCTTTGGGAAAAAAGAATTTGATAATGTAAGATTATATGTTATTCTTGCAGACGACAAAATAGGGAAACTATATATTACTTCTGCGGTATTTACACCAGATATGAAATCGTATGAGTCTTTTACTCAGACTTATCCTGCATTTCATATATTTGAAAGAGAATTTTATGAAGAGTTCGGCATTGAGCCTCTTAACCATCCTTGGTTAAAACCTGTTCGGAAAAACCAAGACAAATATCCGTTTTTTGAAATGAAAGGCGAAGATATTCATCAAGTTGCAGTCGGTCCTATTCATGCAGGTGTAATTGAACCGGGACATTTCAGGTTTATGTGTCAAGGTGAAAAGGTTTATGATTTAGAAATAATGCTTGGCTACCAAAATCGTGGAGTTGAAAAATTATTTATAAATAGCAAAAAATACAATAATAGACTTGCAGAGTCAATCTGCGGAGACACTGTTATCGGATACAATATGGCCTACTCACAAGTTATGGAGTCTCTATCTGATACACAGATTTCTAACAAAGCTCAAATTGTAAGGCGGATTGCACTTGAAATGGAACGAATTGCTATACATATTGGTGACATGGGTGCAATTGCTGGTGATATGGCTTATCTAATGGGTGCTTCTATATTTGGAATAACCAGAACTTTAGTTATCAACACTATGTTAGAAATTTCTGGCAGCCGTTTTGGCAGGGGGTTAATTAATGTAGGCGGTGTAAATTTTGATATTGATGAAAATATGGCTGATAAAATCATAGAAATGCTTGATGGTGTTGCAAAAACAGTAGACAGAACAACTAAAGTCATGTTGAAGAAACCTACTTGCATATCTAGAATGGAGAGAACAGGAGTTGTAAGCACTGAGAGTGCAAAAGCTCTGGGTGCAGTTGGTATGGCAGCACGTTCATCCGGCGTGGATATTGATTCAAGATTTGATTTCAACGATAAGTGGTATACTTCCCTTGATGTTGTAAAACCTTTTAAAGCGACAGGGGATGTACACTCCAGATTCACATTAAGGTATAAAGAAATTAAGCAATCAATGCAAATAGTTAAAAAGCTGCTTGCAAAACTAAAGGAATTCAAAGACGAACCAATTAAAGTTTTGTCAAACACAAATCTTGCTGCCAACTCACTGGTTGTTTCAATAGTAGAAGGCTGGAGAGGTGAAATCGTTCATACCGCAATTACAGGCGCAAGCGGAGAACTCTTGAGATATAAAATAAAAGACCCTTCTTTCAATAACTGGTATATGCTTGCAATGGCAGTTAGAAATAATGGAATCTCAGATTTCCCGCTTTGTAACAAGAGTTTTAATCTGTCATATTGTGGAAATGATTTGTAAGAGGAATATAAAAATGCTAGATACAATAAAACTAAAATATTTTCAAGGAAAACAATATATCCCGGATATCCCGAATGCTCCAATGCGAAGCCAATTCAGAGGATTTCCTATTCTAAAAACTTGTGAGGGTTGTAATATTGATGAGACAATTTGCCCAACAGGAGCATTAAAAACAAATCCGCTTTCAATTGATTTAGGAAAATGTACGCTTTGCGGAGAATGTAAGTGCGAATCTATTCAGTTTAGTAATCATTATAAATTGTCTTCTACTGACAGGAATAAGCTTATTATAACAGAAAATATGACTCCAGAAGAGTTTGAAAAAGCTGCAATAACTGCGAGAAAAGAAATAAAAAGAGTTTTTTCAAAATCATTAAAGCTGCGTCAAGTTTCAGCAGCCGGCTGTAACGGCTGTGAAATGGAATTGAATGCTTGTTCTAATTGCAACTTTGATATGGGAAGATTTGGTATTGATTTTGTAGCTTCTCCTAGACATGCTGACGGGCTTGTTATAACAGGGCCTATTTCTAAAAATATGGCTTATGCTCTAGAAGATTGTTACAAATCAACTCCTGAACCAAAAATCGTTATATTGGCGGGCGCTTGTGCTATTTCTGGCGGAGTTTTCCAAGAGTCTGAAGAACTTAACCGTGAATTTTTGGATAAATATCCGATAGATTTATATATACCAGGCTGCCCAGTGCATCCATTGACATTTATTAACGGAGTATTAGATTTTATTTCTAAAAAATAAAAAACTTATTGTAAAATAATTTAAATAAGATCTCGTATATAAAAAATATGCGAGGTCTTATTTTATTCTTCTTTTAGATATTTGACGAAATATGCAGCTAATGCAGGAATTAGACTTAAAAATACAAGTACATTCATAATTCCGAATTTTTGAGCAACAGTTCCTAATACAGATAAGCAAAGAGCTACTATTCCCCAGCAGAAACCATTTATAACACCAGATACGATGCTTTTATATTGCGGCATTGTTTTTTGCGCCCAAACGACTACGATGGGCTGTGCCAGCATTGTAGTAAATCCTATTACAAAAAATACAATTAAGGAAAATATCGGATGATATTTGTATGTTGCTGCAAATAAGAACATCATGGGAAAAGTAGCAAACATAGAAAAGTATATCACAGGTTTAGAACCAAAATATTTTTCAACTTTTGGACTTATTAATGAACCTATTGCACCGGCAAAAACAAATAAGAACAATGCAAATCCTATATAAAAAGGTGTGTATCCAAGTGATTTCCATAAAAAAGGAAGCAAGATACACGAGCTATTAGTAATTAGGGATTTCATCATTGAAATCATCATTAGATAGTTCATTTGCCTTGAAGAAAAAATATCTTTAAAAGATTTGAAAAATTGTTTATGTACTGGTTTAGGCGATATTTTGGATAATTTAGGTACACAGAAAAACATTGTTATTGCAAGCAGTATTCCGGGGATAGAAGTAAATGAAATCATTTCAAGCCCCAGAATTTGTGTAATTAATGCTGCAAAAAGCGGGCCGAATGCAAAGCCTAAAGAACCAAGGCTCATAAAAGTTCCCATATTTACGGCACAGTCATTTTTAGAAAAATAATTGATAAAACCCATGGCTTGAGGATGAAAGAAACTTCCACCGAGACTGCCTAGAATCATAAACAATAATAAAATTGAAATATTTGGAGCAGTAGGAGTAAGAGGAATAAAAATAGAAGCGAGAATGACCCCCCAAAATATAAAAAAACGCTTTAGCATATTATCAGCAAAAAAACCAAAAATCGGCTGCATTATAGAAGAGCAGATATGGGAAATACTAATAATCACTGTTGCGATAGCTAATGAAAATCCCAGTTTTGATGCGATAAAAGGCATTATAGGATTTAAAAAGCCACTGTAAATGTCGCATGTCAGATGTGCTGCTCCAAGCCATATAATAGCATTCTTTGTATTTTGTATCCCTTTTTTCATTAATAAATATTATATATAAAGCTGGTAAAACAATCAAATATTCAGCATTAACACAAATTTAATATAAAAGATTGATTTCAAACCGCGAAATAAATGATATAAGAAAGAAAAAGAGGACATTATGGCATATAAATTATCAAATCTTATAAGAGCAAGGTTTCCGCTTATATATATTACAACATTTGAGGAAGACAGGGTAACAAAATATATAAAATCAGTTGTTACGGATGCTAAGCAGGTAAAGTTTGCCCGAGAGGTTTTTACGTGGACCCAAACCAATGGGCTGTATAGTGAATTTCAGAAAAAATATATATCGGATACTTCGTGTCCGAATAAGATGTTGGAATATATCAGGCGCTATGAAAAGGATGCTGTTTTTATAATATATGATTTTCATGTAAACTTTGGGCCTAAAAATAGAACTCCTGATTATAACGTGATTAGAAAAATTAGAGATATAATTCCTGATTTAAAACTCGGCGCTGTTAGAAAAACGATATTTTTTGTAGCCCCAGAGCTTTTAATACCAGAAGCTCTGCAAAAAGAAATAACTATTTTTGATTTTCCTCTGCCAACATTGAGTGATATAAGAGCTAAATTTGATAATATGCTTAGTCAAAATAGGACAGTTCAGACCAGCATGACAGAGGATGAGAAAGACAAACTCTGTAAAGCTGCTTTGGGGTTAACATTACAAGAAGCCGAGAGTGCATTTGCGCTTGCAATGGTCAATGATGGTAAGATTGATATTAAGGATTTGCCGGTAATTTTACAGGAAAAGGTTCAAGTAATTAAAAAGACAGGGATTTTAGAGTTCATAAATTCTGAATATTCTATAAAAGACATTGGAGGTCTGGATAATTTAAAGAATTGGTTATTAAAACGTAACAACTCATGGTCAGAACAAGCAAAGAAATATTGTATTCCAGCACCAAAAGGAGTCCTTGTAACAGGGGTTCCCGGCTGCGGTAAGAGTTTGACTGCAAAGGCAATGAGTACTATATGGCAGCTGCCATTGTTGAAATTGGATTTTGGTAAGGTATTTTCTGGGCTTGTTGGAAGTTCAGAAGAAAATATGCGCCGGGCTTTAGCAACGGCAGAAGCTGTTGCACCATCTATATTGTGGATAGATGAAATAGAGAAAGGCTTGAGCGGGTTGGGTTCTAATGGAGACAGTGGAGTTTCTTCAAGAATTTTCGGGCAATTCTTAACCTGGATGCAAGAAAAAGAAGCACCAGTTTTTGTAATAGCAACGGCAAATAATATAAGTACGCTCCCGCCTGAACTCTTAAGAAAGGGACGCTTCGACGAAATTTTCTTTGTTGATTTGCCGACATTGGCAGAAAGAAAAGAAATTTTTAAGCTGCACCTTGAAAAACGTCTGAAGGATAAAGAAGTTGCAAGTGAAATTGTCGGGGTTAAAAACCTTTGTACGGAACTTGCAAAAATGACAGAAGGTTTTATCGGGTCTGAAATCGAACAAGTTGTAATATCGGCTCTGTGTGACGCTTTCTTTGAAAACAGACCTTTAAAATTCGAAGATTTAGCTCGAAGTATTGCAAACACTGTTCCGCTTTCTCTAACACAAAGAGAACAGATTCTTTCTTTGCGAGCTTGGGCTAATGTAAGAGCTGTTTCTGCAACAAAGACTTCAAATTTAAAACAGTATGCAAAAGAAGTCGATGAAGATAATATTACAGCATCAAGAGGCGGACGAACATTAGATTTTTAAAGGATAGGAGATTAGCTTATGTCATGTACTGTATTTGCGCTTCCATATGCACTAGCTTGGATAATAGGTTCTGTAGTGGTTTCTGCTGTGCAATCTCAAGATGAAGTCGGCGGGTTAAATGCGGATGAAGCGGTAAATAATACTGAGTGGAATAATATTCAAGCACCTTGTGATGATGTTACTGTAATAAGTGAAAAACATTTTATAGAGAAAAGTTTTGAAACCGCTTTTCTTGATAAAGATATTCTTATAAAAACACTAGAAGAGCATGGCGTAAAAGATATTTCTGAAAACGAATTTGGTAAAATTTACGGTACAATAGACAATTATACGCTTAATTTTGAGAAAATGGAGGCTGATAAACCTTACTTTTTGAGAATTACTTGCCCTGATTCTGACGATGCAGAGGTAAAATTGAATGATTTAAGCTCTGAATATGCTCTCAATGTTCAGGAAGAAGCTTATTTGAATATTGTAGATAAACTAAAAGCAAATAATATGCAGATAGAAGACGAAGAAGTTATGGATGATAATACTATTGTTCTTACAGTAAATTTAGATTAAGGAGTTTGAGATGTCAGGCAAAAAGCTAAAAATTAAATTATTACCGAATGGAGAAATACAAATGGAAACACAGGGCGTTAAAGGTAAGAAATGCCTTGATTATATTGAAGTTTTGAAAAAGCTTGTTGATGTCAAAATAACAGACACACAGCTCTCACAGGAATACTATGAAACAGAAAATGAAGTAGTTACGACTGACAATGCGGAAATTCGTTTAGATTAGACGAGATTTTTTAAGAAAGCTTTAACATCTGTTTCAAGCACGGATAACGAAGAATTATTTTCAATAATAAAATCAGCTTTTTTTATTTTTTCTTCTTGCGGTATTTGTGCATTCATACGCAATAGAGCCTCTTCTTTAGTAAAATTATTTCTTTTTATAAGACGGTTAAGTCTAATGTTATCATCACACATTACAAGCAAAGTTTTATCAAATAGTTTGTAAAAATCAGTTTCAAAAAGAAGAGGTACTGAAACAAAAACAACGTCGATGTTTTGTTTGAATATTTCTTCAAGTTTGGATTTTATAATCGGATGAATATATGCTTCAAGTTTTTTTTTCGCTTCATTATCTCTAAAGACTATGTCTCCAAGCTTTTTTCTGTCTACATTGCCAAGAATCTCGTGTGCCATTTTATCCGTATCAAAAACCGTATATCCGGCTTGCGCAATGAGTTTTTCCACCTCAGATTTCCCGGCTGCTATATTACCCGTTATCGCAACTTTCAGCATATTCCCTCTTAGTTTTTTCAATAAATGCTTTGAGCTCTTTTATTTGTTTAGGCTTAAGAATCTTAACCTGTCCTTTTTTTAATCCTTCCAATCTTATTGTACCGTGCTGAATCCTCTTTAAGTGTTCAACTTCAAACCCGAGTTTTGCAAACATCTTTCTTATTTGTCTGTTAATCCCTTGATAAAGAACAACATTTATAATGGATGTTTTAGGTTTGATTTCAACAGGCATTGCTTCTGCATATGCAACTTTCAATTCTCCGCTATCCGTCTCTATTTCAATACCATTAAACATTTTTTCAGCATCTTCAGGCCGAAATTTCCCATTTATAGTAACAATATACACTTTTGGTATTTTAATAGACGGGTGGGTCATTTCATTTATAAACTCACCATCATTAGTTAGGATTATCAGGCCGGTAGTATCTTTATCTAGTCTGCCGACAGGTTTTAGATGGCGAAGCTCCGGCGGAATGATATCATAAATCGTTTTCCTTCCCTTCTCATCAAGTGTCGTTGTAATATAGCCGGCCGGTTTATAGAATTTATAGTATTCTTTTTTTTGAGGAGTAATTTTTTTATTATCTATATATACAGAGTCTTTTTCACGTACGTAGAATCCGAGTTCTGTTATAAGTTTGTCATTGACTCGTACCCGGCCTGCAAGTATAAGCTCGTCAGCTTTTCTCCTTGAACAAACTCCTGTGGAAGCGATATATTTATTTAGCCTTGGCATATCGGAACCTTTTCTACAGCATTTCTGATAATATCTGGAATTCGTCTATGAAGAGAGCCGTCGTTGTGAACAGCAACAACTTCAAATTCTGCCTGAAGGAATAATTTACCGCTTTCTTTGTTACGAATAGTTTGTTCAAAAATGATTGTTATTGGAGTGAGCTTCTTTATTTCGGTTTCTATTAAAACTATATCATTAAGTTTACCCGATGCTTTATATCTTATATTCATCTTGGTTACAGGTAACACAATATCCTGACTTTCCAAATCAAGCATGTTTAGTCCAATAGATTCGCAAAGTTCGACTCTGCCCATTTCAAGCCATCTAAGATACGAACCGTGCCAAACTATACCAAAAGAATCTGTATCTGAATAATATACTTTTTGTTCAATAATATGTTTCATACAAATATTCTATCACATCAAAATAATTAGTTAAAAAAAAGAAATTTTACATTAATACGCTCTTATGTAATCAATTTTTAGGGAAAAGAAGCTTTATTTCGTCTAACTTTTGATATATTGCGGAATTAAGCAAATAAATAAAATCTATATTATTATTAAACATTGAAAAATCCAAAGAAAATCCAATATTATAAACTTTTCCAGATGATATAATCAATTTTGAATTTATAAAACCTATAAATTCAAATTTTTCTTCTACCAATAGCTTTTCGAGTTTTTTCGAATATTCTTTAACTAAGGCATTATCCGTAAAACTCAACAAATTTTTACCATCAAAAAGAGAAATCAAATAAACATATTCTCCTTCAATAAACTCTTCTAGAAACACTGTTCTTGCAAGTTCTTCAGATTGATTTGCAATATTTTCTCTCTGCTGAATAATTTCTTCTATAGAATACCCTATATCAACACTGCCATCTGATTTTATAACCACAGGAAATGTTGTTGGGTAAAGTAGTTTTGCAGGTACTGTAATTCCGTATTTATCAAGCAATTTGCGTGAATAACTATAAGATAGCAGCAGTTTATTAGCCTGTGAAGTAAGCGCAATGCAATTTACAAAATTCTTTTTCAATACATCTGCTATACCTTGAAGAATCCACTTTTGGTTTTCTACAATTACAACATCTATCTTTAAAGTTTTACATTTGTGAGCAAGTTCTTTAAACGTATTAAATTTAACTTCTATAGCCTTTTCTGTTGCAATTGTAGAATAAAGCTTGTTTAAATATTTTGAATTCAAAACAAGCTCTTGCGCAGCGGTTTCTTTTTGTTCTGTTGCAATAAGAACATTAAACGAGGTTTTATTCATACTCAAAACCAATTACACAAATTTTCTCTACACAAATCATTTTCTAAGTCTTGGATAACATTAGTCTTTGTCATTTCGTAAGAAACTGGTGTGATAGAAATCTTATTATTTCTTACGGCTGCAATATCAGTAGAAGCATCCTCAGGCTCATTAATTAACTCTCCAGCCATCCAATAATAAACTTTCCCTCTTGGATCTATTCTTTTTTCATACGCATCTGTAAACATTCTGCTTCCAAGTTCTGTAGCTGCGACGCCGCCAATATCTTCTTTATCAAGCCCGGGAATATTTATATTTAAAATAGTCTTTGTCGGGAATTTGTTGATATCGATTTTATTTAATAAATCTGCGATAAACTCTGCGGCTACCTTAAAAGCTTCATATTCTGTATTCATACTCGCAAGAGATGTTGCAATACTAGGATATCCCATCATTGCACCTTCCATTGCACAGCTTACTGTACCTGAATACAATATATCTGCACCTAAATTAGGCCCGTGATTTATTCCAGAAATTACAAGATCTGGCAGCTCTTCCTTCGATAAAATAGCGTTAATAGCAAGTTTTACACAGTCACCCGGAGTTCCTGTTGTCATCCAACAACGTTTTGCACCATATTTCGAATCAACTTCTTCCACTCTCAAAGGAGTTTGCAATGTCAATGAATGGCCAGCGGCACTTCTTTCTCTATCTGGAGCTACAACATAGACTTCATGGCATGGGGAAAGCGCTTCGATTAATGCTCTTATACCATTTGCTAAAATGCCGTCATCATTTGATATTAGTATTTTCATTTAAACATTCTCCTCCTATCGTGTTATGCATAGTATAACACAAATTACAAAATGAAACTCTAATCTATCTCTCTAATAATCCAGCCTCTCTTAATACCTGTAACTAAATCAGATAATTCCGTCTTCATAAACCTTAATAATCTGATTTACAAACAGGCTATTATCTGTTATACTCAATATGTAAATAGTTTCTTAAAAAAAGAACGGTACAATTTCCCGTTCTTTTTTTATTAAAAGGATATAACGTATGAAACAGGATATTAACAGACACGATATATTGGAAAAAATTACACCGCTTATAGAAAATACAGCTGTGCGGTATAATCTTATTCCTATTGAGATTGAGTTTATTAAAGAAAATCACAAGTGGTTCTTAAGAATATATCTCTATTCGTATGAAAAAGACATAACCCTTGATGATTGCGAAAAGGTAACAAGAAGTCTTAACGATTTTCTGGATGAACTCATTCCTGTAAAATATTATCTCGAAGTTTCGTCTCCTGGATTAGAGCGTAAATTTAAGTCTGATAAAGAATTTTTGATATTTAAAGGACGCAGAATAAGTCTTAAACTAAAAACGCCGCTTGAGGGTGAAACAGAAAAAATTTTTAAGGGTGAGATATTAGATTGGGATGATAAATTAGGGCTTAAATTCTTCAGATTTGATGATGGTGAAGAACTCCAAATTCCTAAATCAAATATTCAATCTGCAAAACTATACATTGACTAGAAGGAAAGGAAGATATAATGATTAAAATAGGAACAGCATTATTTGAAGCTTGTGAAGAGTTGGAAAGAGAAAGAGGAATCTCTAAGGAAGTATTAATAGCATCTTTGTGTGATGCTTTAGTTGCAGCATATAAAAAGCATATGCACATGAAAGAAGCTACAAATATTGAAGCTATTTTAGATGAACAGACTGGTGAAATCGGTGTTTTCAGTACAAAATTAGTTGTTGATACTGTAGAAGATCCTGATACACAAATCTCTTTAGAAGAGGCTAAAGAAATCGATGATGATGTAGAAGTCGATGACGAAGTTAAAATAGAAGTAACTCCAGAGCAGTTTGGAAGAATTGCAGCTCAGTCTGCTAAACAAGTAATTACGCAAAGAATCAGAGATGCAGAAAGAAATAATATCCTAAACGAATTTCTTGAAAAGAAAGGTACTCTTACAACAGGAATTATTCAAAGAGTCGAAAACCGTAATGTTATTGTAAACATCGGAAAAACAGATGCTATTATGCCACAAAGAGAACAAATTCCTCGTGAATACTATAAACCGGGCAATAGAATAAGAGTTTTTGTACTAAACGTAAAAGAAACAAATAGATTGCCGCAAGTTATAGTATCTCATGCGCATCCAGAAATTGTTAAGGAATTATTTGAACTTGAAGTTCCTGAAATTGAAGATGGTATTGTAGAAATCAAATCTATTGCACGTGAGGCCGGCTATAGAACCAAGATTGCCGTTTGGTCTAATGACCCAGAGGTAGATTCTGTTGGCGCTTGTATCGGCCCTAGAGGTTCTAGAATTCAAACTATTGTTGGCGAATTAAAGAATGAAAAAATCGATATTGTAAGATGGTCTCCAGATCCTGTAGAATATATTGTTAATGCAATATCTCCTGCAAGAGTTGTATCTGTTGATATTATGACAGATGATGATGAAACAAAAGATGCACTCGTAGTTGTTCCAGATGACCAGCTCTCGCTTGCTATAGGACGAGAAGGGCAAAACGTAAGACTTGCGCATAGACTTACTGGTTGGAAAATAGACATCAAGAGCATTTCACAAATGGAAGCCGACGAAGCTGCTGGAAATATAAATTACACATACAGTGAAGAGCTTGAAGATGATATGAACGACGATGACAATCATATCGATCAAGATGAAATTCAAGAAGAAATCGAGGAAGAAATGAATCAACAAGAATTGGATGAAGAAGATATCCAACAAAGTATAGATGAAGAAGAAGCTTCCGAAGAAGGCGAAGAATAAGAATATTTTTTATAAAAAAAGAGGATGGTTTTATACCATCCTCTTTTTTTGCTTTACAGAGCTTGTTAAATAGTTCCCTTATTTACCCCCGAGCCATATCAAGATGTTTCTTTTCATTTATTAGAACATCATATATCCACTCAGGAACAAAATTTTTCCCTAAAATAATTTGTCCGTTCATAATATTTGGAGCATGAAAATCAGAACCGCCGGTTACTATAAGTCCCAGATTTTCTGCCATTGACGAAAAATATTCAACAATGGCTGGAGAATGTTTTCTATGGTATGCTTCAATTCCCCTCAATCCACAGTTCATAAGCTCTTTTATCAGCTTTTCTGCAATATCAATATCATATGGGTGAGCTATTACCGGCACACCCCCGGCATCGTAAATTACTTCCACCGCATCAAACGGAGAAACTGTTTTTCTCTCAACATATACAGGAGAAGCTCTATGAATATATTTACTGTATGCTTCCATTACATTACTTGTACCACCGGCATTTGTAATGGCTTTTGCTATATGCGGCCGTCCTATACTTCCGCCTTCCGCAACCATATTTTTCACATCTTCAAAGGCTATTTTTATCCCCTCTTTCTTCGCTAAAAGATGCAAGATTTCTTTGGTTTGTTTGATACGTGCTTGTTGCTGGATTTTTAGCATATTTTTGAAATCACTTTTTGTAACATCAGGAAAATACCCTAAAATATGAACTTCATAATCTTTATAAAGTGTATTTACTTCAATTCCAGGTATTATCTTAAAAGCAGCTTCTTTAGTGTTTAAATATTTAATTGCTGCATCATAAGACAACACATTATCATGATCCGTAAGAGATATGACTTGCAAGCCGGATTCTAATGCCAAATCGACTATCTTTTCAGGAGAAAAAACGCCGTCTGAATAATAGGTATGAATATGAAAATCTCCCTTCATTCCACACCTCCTCTATCACCCGTCGTCTTCAACGTTGACCTCACTTTCATTTCTATTATTATCTACTGTTATATTAATTCTTTTAATAAGTGTCGCTCTTCTTTTACCTATAAAAATTTCGACACCGTTAATCTGCGCAATAGTTGATTCTGCAATTTCATATCGTTCGGGAAGACTAGTAGATAAGCGCTTCATAGAAGTCATAAAATCCATTCCAATTACGCTGTCTTCTGTACCGCAAAAACCAGCATCTGTAATATAAGCCATTCCCATGTAAATTTTTTCATCTGCTGTTTGAACATGTGTATGCGTTCCTAAAAATGCTTTTATTAAAGCATTCTCTTCATTATTAAACTCTTTTGCTAAATATTTTGAAAAACAAATCTTTTCAGCAGTAGCTTCCGCATGAAAATCTATTATAATATTTTTAATACCATCTGCCTGTAGCCTTCTAATTTCATCAGGTACAACCTGCCAAGGAGAATCAATCGGAGGCATAAACACACGGCCTAAAGCATTTATAATAGCAAATTTTTCACCTTTAATCTCAAACACTCTTGAGCCGCAGCCCTTTGTACCATCTGGGTAATTTATCGGGCGCACAAGGTTTTCAGCGGTTTCTATATATTCGTATATGTCTTTTTTA
Organism: Candidatus Gastranaerophilales bacterium; assembly: GCA_944323405.1. Classification (GTDB taxonomy): domain Bacteria; phylum Cyanobacteriota; class Vampirovibrionia; order Gastranaerophilales; family Gastranaerophilaceae; genus CAG-196. Next base: position 1,837 of record CALUSJ010000121.1, on the reverse strand, counting down.
TCCCATATATGATTGCCTGAAGTAAAACAATTAATTCCAGATAAACTTAAATCCTGATAATTTTTTTTAGTAAGCCCGAATCCGTGTGAAGCATTTTCTATATTAGCTATCACAAAATCAGCTTTATTCACGGCAAGGTAATTCTTAACCGCAGTTCTGCCGGCTCTTCCCGTTATATCACCAAAAAATAAAATTTTAATTAAATCAGAATCACCACTCATATTTTTATATAAAGGAGAAATGCCTTATTTAACATTTCTCCTATCACCTTCTCTATTTTGCAATTTCTGTTGTTCTAAATTCTCTTACAACAGTAACCTTAATTTGTCCTGGATAATCAAGTTCATCTTCGATTTTCTTAGCAATATCTCTTGCGAGTTTTTGAGAAGCCAAATCATCAAACATTTCTGATTGAACAATTACTCTTACTTCTCGTCCTGCTTGTACCGCAAAAGACTGCTTAATCCCTTCATAACTGTTTACAATCTCTTCAATCTTTTGTAAACGCTTGATATAAATTTCTAAAGTATCACGTCTCGCCCCAGGACGTCCCGCAGATATTGCATCAGCAAGTTTTACAAGCACTGCTTCGATTGTATTTGCAGTAACGTCATCATGATGCGCTTCTATTGCGTGGATAACATCTGGCTTTTCTCCATATCTTGCAGCAAGCTCAACGCCAAGCTGTATATGTGTTCCTTCTTGTGTCTGGTCAACGGCTTTTCCTATATCGTGCAAAAGCCCTGCACGCTTTGCTACATAAACATTTGCACCTAATTCAGCAGCAAGCATTCCTGCAATATGTCCAACCTCAAGCGAATGCTTCAATACATTCTGGCCGTAACTTGTTCTATAATATAAACGCCCCAGATTTTTAATAAGCTCTTTGTTTAAGCCCATAATTCCCATCTCTAGAGCTGCATTTTCACCCTCTTTCATAATCTTCTTTTCGACTTCTTCCCTTGATTTTTCAACGGTCTCTTCAATTCTTACCGGGTGAATACGGCCATCTTGTATTAGTTTCTCCAATGCAATCTTTGCTATTTCACGTCTTACTGGATCAAATGCCGATAAAACAACAGCTTCTGGAGTATCGTCAATTATTAAATCTACACCAGTCAAAGTTTCTAAAGTCCTTATGTTACGACCTTCACGACCTATTATGCGCCCCTTCATCTCGTCATTTGGAAGAGAAACTACAGAAACAGTAGATTCTACTACCTGTTCCATCATACATCTTTGCATTGTCGTTGTCAGAATTTCTTTTGACTTTTCTAGAGCATCTTCTCTTATTTTTGCTTCATTCTCTCGTATTAATTGCATCTGCTCCTGCGCTAAATCACTTTTTAGCTGTTCCAAAAGCATCTTTTTAGCATCCTCTGTCGACATGCCGGCAATTCTTTCCAACTCGACAGTCTGTTTCTGTACAATTTCCGCAAGAAAATCTTCTTTCTCTATGAGCTGATCTTTCATCCTGTCTAGCTCCAGCTCTTTATCAGAAATTTCTTGTAATTTATCTTCTATTTGATCCTCTCGTTTGGATAACTTTGTCTCTATTTGCGCAAATTCACGCCTGCGTTCTCTTTCATCAGCATTTAACTGCTCTCTTTCTGTATGCAAAGCTTCTTTTGCCTTAATCAAGGCTTCTTTCTGCATGATAGATTCTTTTTCCTGCAAATCTTTTTTTGCCTGCTCAGACTGCAAAATTAGATTTTTGTACTTAACTCTCTGTACGACAATAACAGCAATGAGTATAACCATTACTACTATTGCAGCGGTTAATAATGCATTCATCTAGCACCTTTTCCTTTTCTATTTTTTTATATATACACGACAT
>CALUSJ010000120.1 GCA_944323405.1 Candidatus Gastranaerophilales bacterium | reverse complement strand
TTACAATAAGTTTCTTAGAAAAAATTTCGCTTAAAGAAAAAGCCGTATCAATATTTGTAAGGTTCAAAATCTCTTTTTTGTCTTTGACAATAGAAACTCTCCCGAGAGTAAAAGCAATATCAGGATTGAAACCTGTTGTGAGTTTTGGGTTTTCAATCACTAAATCTGCTTTGAGCGCATCTTTAGCGGCTTTTTCTATTTTATTTATAACCCAGCTGTTAGAAACAATTCCGGGAATAACAGTTGTATAAGTTCCAACAGCAGCACCTGCTAAAATAACAGCAGAAACTGCACTTCCGATTAATATTTTTTTCACTCGACTCTTCATAGTAGAATTATAGCACAAATTTTTTACAACTTATCCTCTTTTTACAAGAGAAGTAATCAATTCTCCATAACTGTTAAAACAGCCGCTCGTTTCTTTTATTTCATAAGTCACTTCACTATCCAGAGCCTTTTCTTTCTCAGCAAATTCTTCTGCACTTTTCAAATCTTTAAACTCACCTGCCATATCAGGCTCAAAGTAAGACGGTTTATCTATATATACTTGATACATTGCATTTTCCTCCTCTAGGTTTACTTTAAGACGGAGACAAACATTAGTCAAGCAGCTTTTCTGTTAAAATTAATATTTAATATGTTTAATATGTAGCCTAAATTTTATATGTTATGTATAATAAAAATAAAGACAGAGGAAAAGGAGCTGACAAGATTCATATGAAAAAAATAATTTTATCGACAATTGCGTTTTTTTTACTGCTTTCTGCAATATCCTTAGATGTATCAGCAGCAAAAAAATCATCAAAACTTTCAAAAGAAGCCATATCTGAAATGTCTGACAGCATAGACAAACTCACACAAAAAATATATGGCAGAGCTCTTTTATCTCCTCAAGATAATGAGACTTTAATCGGAATAAAAATAAAGCTTGATAACCAAATGCTAATGTCATCAACCACAGAATTAGCACCGTTGTATTACAAGGCGGGAAATGTCTATAAGCTTCGTGATATGAAACCAGAAGCAATAGAATGTTATCAGACAATTTTAGAGAATTTTTCAGATACAGCGCTTGCACCGAAAGCACGAGCAGCTTTAGAAGAGCTTGGAGTAAAGGTTGAAGCTCCTGTCTTAAGCGAAGAAGAGTCTGAAGAAGATGAAGGGATTTAGTTACTAAATAAAAAAGTAAAAGGGGGATTCCTTGAACAAGATTTCTATTTTAATACCAGTTTATAATGAAAAAGATTCGTTGTTAGAATTAGTCAAACAAGTTGAAGATGTTGATTTTGGTATGGAAAAAGAAATCATACTTATTGATGACTGTTCGACAGACGGTACAAAAAAAATATATTCGACGATTCCCCATAAAGTTCTTTACCATCAAAAGAATATGGGCAAGGGCGCTGCTCTAAGAACTGGGTTAAAAGCCGCAACTGGCAACATAATCATTATTCAAGATGCGGATTTAGAATATAATCCGCAGGATTACAAACCGCTTGTTCATTTGATTGTAACAGATTCTGCTGATGTAGTTTATGGCTCAAGGCTTGCAGACAGCAGAAATAACGGAAATTTCTTGCTGCTCAGCTATCTGGCAAACAAAGCTTTGACTTTCCTTACCCGCATTTTATACGGGGTTTACATGACAGATATGGAAACTTGCTATAAAGCATTCAGGGCAGATTTTATAAAAGATATCCAAATAAAATCAAATCGTTTTGACTTTGAACCAGAAATTACGGCAAAAATCCTCAAAAAAGATGCCAGATTTTTAGAAGTACCTATTACATATAATGCAAGACAGGTTCATCAAGGTAAAAAAATTACCTGGAAAGACGGCGTGCAAGCTGTGTGGACTCTTTTTAAATACCGTTTTTTTGATTAAGTTTTGCGGGTTTGACACTTATTTTATTTGTTTCTATAATTAGTTCATAGGGATTTTACTTATGAATTACGATTTTAAAACAGCCGAAAAATTATTAGAAAAAGAGTTTGAAAAAATAAATGATATCAGAGATTATAACCAGCGCAAAGTCCTAAAAGCGTTTTATGATAATAAAGTTGCGCCGGAGCATTTTTATACAGTTTCAGGCTATGGCCATGATGATTTGGGACGTGAGGTTTTGGACAGAGTATTCGCCCAGGTTTTTTGTGCAGAAAAAGCTCTTGTTAGAATCCACTTTGCCTCAGGCACACACACTTTAGCTTGTGCTCTGTTTGGGAACTTGCGCCCCGGGGATAAACTGATTTCTGTTGCTGGAGCGCCATATGATACAATGCAGGAAGTTATTGGAACAGCAGGAGATGATGAAACCAAAAGAGCGTCGCTTATTGGTCACGGCATATTGTATGATGAAGTTCCTCTTTTGAACGAAGTGGAAATAGATTTTGATAAACTAGAAAGTATGGTTGATGAGACAACCACAATGGTTTTGATTCAGCGTTCTAAAGGATACTCTACAAGAAAATCTTTATCAATGGATACAATTTCAAGGATTTGCAAAGTTGTAAAATCAAAAAATCCTGAATGCATTTGTTTTGTAGACAACTGTTATGGAGAATTTGTCAACAAACAGGAACCTTTAGAAGTTGGAGCAGATTTAATTGCGGGCTCTTTAATAAAAAATCCGGGGGGTGGAATTGTTGAAGCCGGCGGATATATCGCAGGAAAAGAGCTTCTAGTTGAACGTTCGGCTAATCGGCTTACAGCACCAGGAATCGGCAGCGAAGGCGGTGCAATGTTTAATCAGCACAGGCTTATTTTCCAAGGTCTGTTTATGGCGCCATCTATTGTATCAGAAGCCGTTAAAGGCGCTGTTCTAGCTGCAAAAGTTTTTGAAGATATTGGATTTAATTCTGCTCCAAGGTATGATGAAGAACGCACAGATATAATCCAGAATATAATATTTAATAACCCCGAACATCTGGAAGAATTTTGCAGAACAATACAAGCGCTTTCTCCAGTAAACGGTTATGTAACCCCTATTCCTGAATACATCCCGGGATATGAAGATAAGGTTATAATGGCCGGGGGAACATTTATTGAAGGCTCTACAATAGAGCTTTCAGCAGACGGGCCGATGAGAGAACCATATGTTGCTTATATGCAGGGTGGTTTAAATTATGCGCATGTTAAAATCTGCCTTGAAGAAATTGTGCGAAAACTATAGCCAATAAAGCTTTTTTTATCCTCTTTTTTCTTTTTTATATTTATAGTATAATTCTTATGACTCTCAGGAGGATAATATGATTAAAATAGCAGTTTGCGGCTCTAACGGAAAAATGGGACAGGAAGTTGTCAGGGCAGTTGACAATGCCGATGGTATGACAATAGTTGCTAAAATAGATATAAAAGACGGGGAGTTTGCAACAATTAAGGATGCAAAAAACTCTGTTGAAATAGATGTTTTAGTTGATTTTACCCAGCCTAAATCTATATACGAAAATGCGCTTTATTGTTTGAATAATAATATTAATATAGTAATTGGCACAACAGGCTTGAATGACAGCCAGATAGAAGAATTAAAAAATCTCTCCGAAGAAAAAGGCTTGGGCTGCTTGATTGCGCCGAATTTCTCAACGGGTGCCGTGCTAATGATGAAATTTGCCCAGATGGCATCTAAGTATTTTAAGAATGCCGAAATTATTGAGCTTCATCATAACCAGAAGAAGGATGCACCTTCGGGTACAGCTGTTAAAACGGCTTTAATGATGTCTAAAGAGAATCCTGATTTTACATCGGGTAATTGCCCTGAGGTTGAAACAATAGAAGGTGCAAGAGGTGCGTCTTCTTATAACAATATTCATATTCATTCGGTCAGAATGCCCGGATACATAGCTTCTCAGGAAGTTATTTTCGGGGCAAGCGGACAGATTTTGACAATAAGACATGATTCTATGAATCGTGAATGTTATATGGACGGAGTTTTAATGGCTGTAAAACACGTTTATGAAAACAAGGATTTCGTTTACGGTTTAGAAAATATACTTTAGAGGAGATTTAATGAGAAAGCCCAGGATAGCTATATTAGGTGCAACCGGCGTTGTCGGGAGAGAGATTATAAAGATTACAGAAGAGCTTGGCATTGAATTTTGTGATATCAAGTTTCTTTCAAGTGCAAGAAGTGCCGGCTCCAAGCTAACTTTTAAAGGGCAGGAATATACTGTAGAGGAAGCTAAGCCGGAAGTTTTTGATGGAATTAATATTGTTATGGCATCAGCCGGAAGTTCTACGAGCCAGAAATTTGCACCCGAAATCGTCAAAAGGGGCGGGGTTATTATTGACAACTCGTCGGCATTTCGTATGGAAAAAGATGTGCCGCTTGTGATTGCGGGTGTAAATGATGAGGATTTAAGGAAACATAAGGGGATTATAGCAAATCCTAATTGTTCGACTTCTCAATTAATGTTAGTCTTAGAACCTTTAAAAAAATTCGGGCTTAAGACTCTTATTGTATCAACTTATCAGGCAGTATCAGGCGCCGGGTTAGCTGCTATAAACGAGCTTCGGGAGGATACAATTGCAAATCTTGAAGGCAAAGCTTTAGAAAATAAGTGTTTTAAGAAACCGATTTCTTTCAATGTAATACCTCAGATTGATGTGTTTTGTGAGAATGGATATACAAAAGAAGAGATGAAGGTTGTAAACGAGACAAGAAAAATACTCCATCTTGATGAAAATACAAGAATTTCTTGTACAGCAGCAAGAGTGCCGGTTTTCAACGGCCATAGCGAAGCTGTAGATATTGAGTTTGAAAAAGAGGTTACACCTGAAGAGGTTAGAGAGATTTTAAAGAATTCTTATGGCGTAAAGGTTATAGATAATATTGATAACTATGAATATCCGACAACAAGAGATGCTTCTGGGGTTAACCCTGTTTTTGCAGGCAGAATCAGAAAGAATCTTGCTTTCAAAAACGGAATTTCATTGTGGTGTGTTGCTGACAATCTAAGAATTGGTGCGGCTTTGAATACGGTTAGAATTTGCAAGAGAGTAATAGAAATGGGGCTTTTTTAATGAATATCAAAAAAATAACAAACAACATTACAATAAAACCTACAGATAGAAAAATAAAAAAAGTTAAGCATTTTATTAAAACTTCCGGCATTTTACCAAAAGAGATGCCAATAGAGAAAAAAATATATCTAGAAACAAGCGCAGATATGTTTGAACGAGAAAAAGACAAGATACAGATAACATTAGATAAATATAGAGGACTAAAGTAGTTTGGGCAGATTAGTTTCACAAAAAGAAATCGCAGATATTGTACAGAATGAGCGCAAGTCAGGCAAAACTTTTGCTGCAACAAACGGATGTTTTGATATTCTCCACGTCGGGCATGTAAGATATTTACAAAAAACTAAATCTCTAGCAGATTATTCTATCGTAATGCTTAATTCGGACAATTCTGTTAAGATGATTAAGGGGCCTGAAAGGCCTATCAATAATGAACAAGACAGGGCTGAAATATTAAATGCTTTGAGTTGTGTTGATTATGTGGTATTATTTGAAGAGAAGTCTCCGGCAAAATTATTGGAAACAATAAAACCGAATATCTACACAAAAGGAGCGGATTATACGTTGGAGACACTGCCTGAGAGAGATGTAGTCCTCAGGAACAATATAAAAGTAGAGTTTATTGAATTTGTTCAAGGCAAGTCTACAACTAATATTATTAATAAGTGTTTAGGATAGATAAAGGAGTATTTTATGAAAACTTTCACATTGGAACAAATAGCACAGATTACAGGCGGAATGCTTTCAAAAGCTAAGGATGTTGCAATTACTAAAATAGCACCTCCGCTTTTGGCAGATGAAAACACGCTTGCTCTCGCATTAGGCGAAGACGAAATTGCTAATTTATCAAAAACAAAGGCTCTTGCGGCACTTGTTCCACTGGGAGTAAATATAGATGGTTTTTCA
>CALUSJ010000119.1 GCA_944323405.1 Candidatus Gastranaerophilales bacterium | reverse complement strand
AGGTTTGAGGCAAATATACATTCCTTTCCTTGTATAAAGCTCTTTGTAATTCGACGACATCGTATACTATATCCTTTTAGTATTATACTTTATTAATGCCACATTGGATATTTTTTATAACACTTTTCTATAGCAAACGTTACAAAAATTTACATTTGCACTTGATTTTACAAAAAAGAAAAATTGCACTTATTGAATATATATTTTACCCATAAGATTTTTGCCCGCATTCCATTGCTTGAATCCACCCGGCATTCCATTGTAAAGAATTGTAACAAATTTTGCTAAAACCCTAAAGTTTCAAAAAAAAATGCCGTTATATATATTACAAAGAAAAGAACGAAAAAGGAGTAAAAAAATGGCAGACGGAATCGGAAGACTTACTGGATATGGGAATTACGGCGTTGGTGGCTACATGCCTCAAAGAAAAAATGAAGAAGTTCAAAAAGAAGAGGTACAAGCACAACCACAAACAAATAAACAAGAAGAGACACAAGTTGATCCATCTAAAGTTATGGAATTCTTATCAAGCAACAACTTCTTCGTAGCTGCACCTGCAACTCCAGAGGTAAACGATGTTGATGCTGCAACTCAAGACAGAGTTGCAGGATATATGGAACAGTTTGAAATGATTTATGGAGTTGTTCAAGAAGAATTCGGTGAAGAGCTGGCACCTGCCGTAATGGATATTGTTATGGACAGATTGATGGGACTTGCTGAATAATCAGTTTTTCTAGATACAGCCGGTTTGGTTAAATTTATCCAAACCGGCTTTTTGTATTGTATAAGCCTAGTTTTTATAATATTACAACCCTATTTCACATTAGGCTGGGAAAAAACAACACTTCGTCGTTTATTACGCTGCTTTACCTCATTACATCATATAGATATAAAAATTTGTTTTTCTTATTTTCATATACTACTCTTTATATTATACAATATATGGAGTTTTATATGAGCGGCACAATCTGGAATAAAATGAAACACGATGTTAAGGTTAAGTTGCTAAATGAGCAACACAAAAAGCTTTTTGATACATTAAAAGAGCTTTATAGTGCCATGGAAGATAAGAGTGATAAAGCTGCGCTTTTACGTATTATAAATAACTTGTCCATATACATAAAAGAACATCTTACAGCAGAAGAAGCTCTTCTTGAAAAATATAATTATCCTGGTCTGGAAGAACAGCGAGAGCAACACAAACTTTTTGTAAACAAGATAGAAGATTTTAAAAAGGATTTTGAGGATAACAAATTTATGCTTTATTTTGATATGGCGATATTTTTAAAAACTTGGATTGCTAACCATATAGAAGAAATTGACAAAAAATACGCTGATTTTCTGAATAGTAAAGGTGTATTTTAAATACTCCGTGAAATTTATAAGAAGTTGCAAGCTTGCCAAACAGTTACTATAGTATATTTGCCGGTCTTGCATTTTTATGTTAAGTTCTCATATAAACAAGGAGTGTGAAACGGAGTAGTGAGTATTTGTAAAAGTTTTTTGCCTGTTATAGATAACAACTCTGAGATATTAATCCTTGGTTCGATGCCGGGGATAAAATCCTTAGAGATGAAGCAGTATTATGCTCACAAGCAAAATCGTTTTTGGCGTTTAATGGGTTTGTTTTGTCAATGTGAGAATTTATATGAACTTGATTATGACAAAAAGCTGGAAATTCTTCTAAAAAACCGTTTTGCACTCTGGGATGTCATAAATTTATGTAAAAGAAAAAGCAGCTTAGATACTGATATTTTCAATGAAATTCCTAATAACATTGAAAACATTTTGCAAACTCATAAAAACATTAAAAAAATCTGTTTGAATGGAAATAAAGCTTATAAAACTTTTAAAAAGAATTTTCCGACACTCATAGACAATTTCCAATGCTATAAATTGCCATCAACAAGCCCTGCTAATGCTAAATTTAGACTTGAAGATTTACATAAAGAGTGGGAAAAAGCAATTTACTCCTTATAAATTTACTCTTAAAAATCTAGCGATTATTAGTAGACTTATCTATATCAAGTTATTTGTAACAATTCTTAATATAAAGAGCAATTTTTCATTCAGCATATACTTTATATAAATAAGGGAAAAGATAAGTTAAATTCAACAAGGGGATTATAAAATATGGCAGGAATAAGCGCAATATCAAATTTGGCTGGTAATACACACAGGTTATCAAACTTAAAAAAGTCATTAAGCATAGGTGCTATAGGGAGTGCTGTTGGCGTTGCTACAGACTTAATAACTATACCTGGAGCATTTAGTTTGGATTATAACAAAGAAGGCGAGAAAGTCGAAGGCACAAATTTCAAATCGGGTTTTAAAGAGCTGGGCAAATCGCTTATCAGAGCTTCTGGTTATATCATCGTTCCGGCCGTTATAACCAGTTTATCTTTAGGAAGCGGCCCAATACTAGGAGCAATTGCAGGCTTGGGCGCTCTTGCCTCTCAGTTTGCCCTAGCTTCTGTTTTTGAAAAAATTCTTCCTACAGAACAAAAACTGGTAGCAGAAGCTTGTAAAGAAAAAGGGATTGAAGTTAAATTGAACAAATTAGATCAGATCTTTGCGTAAATCATTTTCTTGCTTATCTTCTTCCACCCATACGAGCGTAATCGGAATATGAACTGTTTCAAAAGGATTTGAGACAGCTTTATTATACTTGTTTATTTTTCTATTTAATAATTTAAAAAAGCTTTTTATTTTCATACTTACATATTTACATTGAACCTCTCCATATAAATCACCATAAGAGGTTAATTAATTTTTTGCGCATAACCGTAATTAGCTAGCCGAAATTAATCTAAAAACTCTGAAAGTATTAGATTACTTATCAACACACCTTGTTGATTTAAAGTAAAACCGGCAGAAGTCTTTTCTATATAAGCAGAATATTTTTCAAGTATGTCTTTATATTGATTAACAAAATCAATCCCGTATTTTGCATTTATTAGCAAAACATCTATGCCCTCTCGTTTTCTAAACCCTAAAAAGATTTCTTCTTCAAGTTTTTCTTTTGCACTAAGCTCATGTGAAAATTCATATTCTAGAGGCGCTTTGATATAATTCTCAATAGACTTAGAATTTGCATACCGTACACCGTCAACATAACCGTGCGCTGCTGCTCCAAAGCCATAATACTCTTTATTATTCCAATAAGTCAAATTATGTCTTGATTCATACCCTTTTTTTGCAAAATTACTGATTTCATACCTATAAAATCCAGCATTTTCAAGAATTCCGTTTATCATTTCATACATATCAGCCTGAGTATCGTCATCTGGAATTTGCGGAGAATTTTTGCCCCAATACGATTCCGGCTCTATTTTAAGTCCATAAGTTGATATATGTTGAATATCCAATTCCAAAAATTTTTGGATATCTGTTTTAAGATTATTAATTGTCTGGGTTGGCAGCCCATAGATTAAATCAAGGCTTATATTTTTAAATCCTGCTTTTTTAGCCAAGTTAACTGCATTTAAAATATCTTCAGAATTATGTCTTCTTCCTATTAGTTTTAAGATTCCATCATCAAAGGTTTGAGAGCCGATACTTAAGCGATTTATACCAAGTTGGGATAACTGTGTTAAATATTCTAAAGACGCATCATCTGGATTTAGTTCTAACGTTACCTCGCTATCTGATGCAAGATTAAACTTGCTTAAAATATCGCTTAGCTTATCTATATCCATAAGAGAAGGAGTACCGCCGCCAAAATACAAAGTCTCTAAACTCTCGCCTGCATAATCGGCCATAATTTCTTTTTTTATTGCAAATATATAATCATTTGCAAGTTCAAGTTTGCTAAAAGACACAAAAGAACAATATTTACATTTTGATTTACAAAATGGTATATGAATATAAGCAGATTTTGGCATTACTCGTCCAGTTTTATATAATTAGTATCCCACCTTAAATCTATATATTTAACTTTCTTATTAAGCATTTTTACCTGTGGAAGGAGAGACGGAATTCTATGTATTTTATCAAAAGTTCCGGCATTAAAGCTTCCAAGCCTTATATTAACAGTGGGAATCTTTACATACACATCTTTTGGGTTTCTATAATCAATATATTCAACCTCTTCACCTGAATCCATTTCTACAGTAGCCGCAAGCTTTTTAAAATTATTAACCTTGGTCCTATCCCAGTTTCTATAGTCATCGCCGCTTCCGTATGTAATTACTTTTACTGTATTATAATCATCTATCCTAGACATATACTCACGCCCTATAAGTTTTCCATCTGTTGAGAAAAATGCTATTGGCGGTACATCTATATCCGGCGATATTGTTATAGCAGGAGTCCTTTCTATAACTATTATCTGTAACCTTGCTGGGAACCAAAATCTCCTAATATAAACATCCCTTACAGGCTCCAGCTGCTTAATACTTTTCTTTAAATTGTCCGTTTTTACAAGAAATATCGGCTGAAGAGGAACCTGATTTCTTCTGAGAGCTGACAATATCTTCTGCGAAGGAACAATTTTATTATTTACAATCTCCAAAGCTGGACTGCTTAAACTGTCAAACGCATTCGTATGAAGCCTCCATTGAGGCATCTTCAAAATAAAAAAGCCTAAAGCTGTTAAACTGACTACAAGAAAGAATTTCCAAAACGCACGCAGACGATTGAGCCGTCTTTGCGACTGCCTGATTTTTCTTTGCATCCGGGCTTGCTGCAAACGTCTGTTCTGGTGGTATCTTGGATGTTC
>CALUSJ010000118.1 GCA_944323405.1 Candidatus Gastranaerophilales bacterium | reverse complement strand
CATCGGAATTTAAATATGTTTTTTCTCTCTGTACTTTGGGGAAGCGTAAAAATGTGATTTTTGCAATAAAAAACTTTTTTGAATTTATAAAAAGATATAAGATTAATGATTTGTATCTCGTATTAGCGGGCGGCGTGTGGAAAAAGTTTGAGCGAGAATTATACCAAACAATAGGCGAGTTTGATAAATCTAAGATTATTTTGAAGGGTTATGTTAAGGATGAAGAGCTGCCGGAACTTTATTCAAATGCATTAATGTTCATTTATCCCTCTTTGTATGAAGGGTTCGGGCTTCCTGTTCTGGAAGCTATGAAATGCGGCTGTCCCGTAATTACTTCAAATACATCATCTCTTCCAGAGGTTATAGGAGATGCCGGAATTCAGATTAATCCAGAAAATGATGAAGAGTTAATAGAAGCCTATTATAAAATGTATTTTGATACCTTTTATAGAGAGTTATGCGCAGAGCGCGGGCTTATCAGGGCAAAAAAGTTTACCTGGGAAAAATGTGCAGAAGAGCTTCTTAAGTTTATTAATGAAAAGCTTGTTTAAATATATATAGGGTGCAGAAAAAATAAAAAAAATAGCTTTTTGGGGGTTTCCGCCGATCCTTCATATAACAAAATATTACAATTCAAATAAAGATTATATTAATATTTAGAGTTTTTATGTTTTTTTATAATATACTTAATAGGTAATAAAATTAATATGGAGAAAGCGAATGACAAATACAGTATTAGAAAAAACAAACATCCATCCGTCAGCAGTAATTCATCCTTCTGCTGAAATAGCAGAGGGCGTAATAATCGGCCCAAACGTTGTTATCGGAGAAGGGGTAAAGTTAGGAAAAGGCACAAGAGTTATTGCAAACGCATATATTGAGTTTGCTCAGATAGGTGAAAACTGTACGATTTCTCCATTTTCAACAATAGGCTCAGAACCGCAGGATTTAGGGTATAAAGGCGAGCCGACAAAAGTTGTTATTGGCGATGAAACTATTATTAAAGAAAATGTAACAATCCACAGAGGCGCAGCTTGTGGAGATTTCACAACGAGAGTTGGTAACAAATGTCTAATTATGGTAGGGGCGCATATTGCGCACAATTGTGTACTTGAGGACCAAGTTATTTTAGCAAATCTTGTAACTCTAGGCGGGCATGTGCATGTTGGTTTTGGAGCATTTGTCGGCGGCATGAGCGTATTTCATCAGAATATAAGAATAGGCGATATGGCAATAGTCAGCGGATTCTCTGCTTCTCGTCAAGATATTTTGCCATACTCTAAAGGAGAAGGCCGTCCGCCTGTTCCAAGAGGACTAAACGTTATTGCGATGAAAAGACGTGGTGTTTCGCAAGAAATAAGAACGGCTACTAATGAAGCCTTTAAGCTTTTAATTTCTGAAGAATATAATACTTCTCAGGCCATAGAGAAGATTAAAGCTGAAATTCCAATGAATGAGTATATAGAGAAAATGATTGAGTTTATTCAAACTTCCAAAAGAGGGGTTCTTCTAAAATCTCATAAGTCTGGATATCAGTCATTGGAATAATAAATACAAAGGGGTATAAAGTACTGAGAAATAAATTTTTCTTATTAATATTTATTATCATTTTTAGCATAACCGAAGTTTTGGCAATTTTACCAAAGCCTGGTTATGCTAATTTTTATAGCTTTTCAGACGATTTAAAAGTTTCTTTTACAATATTAGAAAAGAGTGAGCAGAAGAAACTTTCAAAAGAAAATAAAAAACTTTATAAAAAACTTTTAAAGAACGAAAAATATATAAGCAAAGGAAAGTTTGAAAAAGCTAATGATTATTATCCAAACCTAATACCAAATTATATAAGGCTTATGGATTTTTATAATAATTCAGGAGAGTATAAAAAAGCATTAGAGTTTGCAAAAAAAATACAAGAAGAGGATAAGTGGGGGCTTGTATCGAAACCGAGTTTTGATTATAAGCTTGCTGTTTTATATTCAAGGAATGGTGATTATCTTAGTTCTAATAAACTTCTTTTTCCGTATACAAAATCAAAGAATTCTATATATGATGCCTCATTATTCCAATTAGGACAGAACTATTTCTTTATGCAAGATTATAAAAATGCAGTTTTGTATGAGAATAAAATTCCCGCTAAATCACAATTTTTTGTGGCTGCACAAGAAATCCTTTTTACTTCATATACCGTAATGAAGAATGCTTCTGGTGCTTATAGAGCTGCTTCTAATCTTGTGAAATTTAATCCGAGTGAACCTAATAATTATATGCGCTTAGCATATGCAACAACAAATCCTGAAGAAAAACTCAAGAATTATTATAAAGCCAAGAATTTGTATTATAAGCAAAACTCTCTTTCGATGGTAAAGAAAATCAACGAACTAATTGCACCAATAGAACAGCAAAAAATTGATAAAGCCTATAATAAAATAACGAATTATTGTAAAAAGCCTGATTGGTTTAAAATAAGAAAACGTAATGCGGACTTGTTGAAAGATGATATAACATATTGGGATAATCGTCAAGATGATTTTTTTGAGTCAGCGAATGATTGTATAAAACGATATTCCGGCAATAATTTAATTGCGTGTTTTTCTGATTTAAATATTTCTCAAACTGCTTTAGATAAAGATTTAGCAGAAGAGAATGCAAGACGTCTGGAAGCTAAACAGAGAGAGGAACAGAATCTTTTGTTACAGCAGCAGAATGCATTGATTAACGAGCAAAACCGTTTAAGGTATTATCAATGGTATTCTCCAAGGTATTACGATTATTATTTTGGGCGGTATCCTTATTATTGGTAAGATTTATAGAACTTTTACAAACTCTTGCATCTCATTATTTGTAATACGCTTAAGAGCAAGTTCTTTATGTGAATCTTTCAGTAATCCTTTTTCTTTAAGCAGTGATAAAACTTTTAAGATGAGTGTTTGGTTTGAACTATCAATAAGAGTTTCCAGTTCTTCGATTTCGTCCACAAAATCGACTGCAAAAAGTACAAAATCGCTTTCGTCATAGAGTTCTTCATATAATAGGCTGTTGAGTTTTTGTCTGTTAACTCCATCCAACAGATTGTTAATAGCCAAAACTTCATCTTTAGTGTTTTTATCACAGTCGAATAGATATTCTTCATTTGATACAAGCTCTGCAAATTTATCTTTAGCCAATCTCAAAAGTATCGCAGAAGTGCTCGTCAGATTTTCAAGATATAAGTCCTCAAAAATATTATAAAGGTTGTAATCTATGACGACAGACGGCGGAATAATTTCGGGTATAGCGTTGACAATATGGCTCAAAACCAGCATTCCGCTATCCAAGTCTCTCTTTAAAAGATCTTCTAATGATATCAGATAAGGAATTTCAGACGCAATATTCTCAGAAAGAGTTGATTTTTTCATGACCTCAATAATATCGTCTAAGGCATCTTTTGCCTGATAAGTTACCAGAAATTTAACCGCATTATATTGCTCAAATTCATCATCTGATTTTAATTTTACAAGAGCTTCTTCTTTAGATACCTCATCACCCAGATATGATAAAGCCTCTATAGAATTTATAGCAAGCGGCTCAAACTTTGATGAAGCAGATGTCCTTAAAAGCGGAATCAAATCTGTAATATATTCCTTAGGTACAAGTGAGAAAAACTTAACTGCATACGCTTTCTGGCTTTCTGTCCCATTAAGAAAAATTTCTTTAATAACTGGCAAAAGTTCTAACTCTCCGTATTGATACAAAACATCTGCAAACATGTCATCATATGATGCTGAATAAAATTCGGTAAAATTAAGCAGATTAAGGTAATTATCCTTGTTGCATGCGTTTCTTATTCTTTTGGCAACATTGTTTTTAACAAAATCAAACAAAAAATCATCCTGCTTAACCAATTTAGAAAAAAGGTTCACATCAGAATTATCAACAAGTGATTTTGCGACTTTTTCGTACTCATCAGGATTTTTGCCGGTGAGTTTTTTTATTAAATCCATAGTTTTTTAAATCCTTTTTAAACAAAGGGGGCAAGGTTTGCGGGCACCATAAAGCCCTCTATTTACCGCCCTCTATTAGTCAAGATAAAATACTGTTACGACTTTATGGTTTTCTTCTGCATATTCAACAGCTGTATGTAAAGTTTTACTTGTATGCGACAAGAAACATATAAGCTGGTTGCAGTCGTCAATAATTTCTCTGTTGCATACTCTTGAAGCATCAGCCAGAGTCATCATAGCTCTATCGGCGTGTTCAACAATATTTGGAACTCCTATTAGCTGATCTTGAACATCAGAAGGTTGTTGTCCAATTGTTTGAGGTAAAATAACTTTTAATTTATCGGGGTTTGATTTCATAGCACCTCTTATTGCTGCTGCGTTTGTACCGCATGAACCACCAGAGGTTATAATAGTATTACCCTGTCTTACAAGCGCTGTTGTAAGAGTTTCAATCATTTGCTGATGAGTAATAGCAAGATTTCTTGAACCGATAATTGCAATTCTTTTGGCGGGTTGTTTTATAGTAGCAAGCTCCATCGCTAATTCGTCTACCGTGTCCGGCGCACTGTCTGCTGAATCCATATCTCCTACCGGAACCATAATCGATGGCTGCTGCTGCTCATCGTCAATAGAATTTAAAATATCGTTCATTGTACCACCTTTTTTTTAAATTG
>CALUSJ010000117.1 GCA_944323405.1 Candidatus Gastranaerophilales bacterium | reverse complement strand
AGGTTGATGAAGCTAAGGCAACTTATCAAAAATATGTAGCGGATTATGAACAGCAGAAACAGAATGTTTATTTGGAAGTAAAAAGTGCTTATATAAACCTTCTAAATTCCCATGACAGTTTAGATGTAGCAAAACTTGCTCTGCAGCAGGCAAAAGAACGGCAATATCTTGCATTTAGAAGATATCAGGTAGGTTTAGGCGACGCAATCGAGTTTAAGGACTCTGAAAATACATACTTAAACGCCCAGCTTGATTATTATAACAATCTTCTGAATTACAATATTAATGCGGCCGAACTCGAGCGTGTAATCGGTGCTCCGATAAAAGAGTCGGATATTGATTTGTAGAACTGGCTGTCAGGTTCTAGTTTAAGCTGGTGTAAAGTGACGGGTAAAAACTTGGAAGACAGAAGAGTTGTTTTTATTACGGCCTATTTATGAAATATTAATGTTATGATATAATTCATATATGATTGAGCTGTTAATTTTATTTGAGCTATCTAAAAAGACATTAACAATGTATGGAATTTCAAAGGAGATTCGAGAAACATTTTCGGTGTTAACGACTCCGAGCTATGGAACAATCAAACCTGCTCTTGCAAGACTTGAAAATAGCGGTTTTGTGAAGCATCAAAAATCAATGTCTTCTGGCGGCAGACCTTCAAATTATTATTCTATTACCAAGGAGGGTATTGAGGAGCTGAAACGTTTGATTATTAGCCCTCCGCAAGATAACCCGGTGCAATTTATGACCAGTGCAAGAATAAAGCTTGCGTGTGCCGATATTCTTGACAGAGATGAACAGCTGGAATTAATTAAACAGCTTAAATTTAAGACTGAAAATCTGCTTATTGATACACAAAACATTATAAAAAATAAAGACTTTTCTTGTTTACCCAAAATGGTTTTTGATAATCTGGTTTGTGAATATAAAAATTTTATTATTGTATTAGAAGGAATAAAAAATGCCAGCGCTCGTTAGCGGTGTAATTCCGGGTTCAATAGCAGCAGAGCTTGAGATTATGGAAGGTGATATTCTCTTGTCGATAGATGGTGAAAAACCTCAGGACATGATAGATTATAATTTCTTATGCAAGAATGAATTTATTACTCTAGAAATAAAAAAACAGAATGGCGAGATTGAAGAGATTGAGCTGGAAAAAGATTTTGATGAAGAGTTGGGTATAATATTTGAAAGCGCAGTTTTTGACAAAGTTAAGCCTTGCCTTAATAATTGTATATTTTGTTTTGTAGCCCAGCAGCCAAAAGGGTTAAGGGATACGTTGTATATCAAAGATGATGATTACAGACTTTCATATTTGCAGGGAACATATATAACAACAACAAATCTTACAGAAGAAGACAAAGAGCGTATTTCAAAACTTCATCTAGGGCCGTTTTATATATCGGTGCATACAACAAACCCGGATTTGCGCATAAAAATGTTGAGAAATCCAAAAGCAGGAAAGATTATGGAAAATTTGAAATGGTTTAAAAATAATGATATACCATTTCATACACAAATAGTTTTGTGCCCCGGATATAATGATGGTTTAGAGCTGGAGCGAACTCTAAGAGACTTATCTACTTTGGATGAAGCTCTTCTTTCAGTGGCGATTGTTCCTGTCGGCATAACGCAGTTTAGAGAACAGAAATTAGCCACAGTAGATAAAAGAATTGCGGCTGAGACAATCGAGATAGCTTCTAGATATAATAAAGTCTGCTGTTCTGATGAGTTTTTTCTTCTGGCAGAGAAAGAGATTCCTAAATCGGAGTATTATGGAACATTTTCTCAACTGGAAGACGGAGTTGGTTCATTAAGAACTTTGATGGATGATTTTGATACTTTAGATATACCAAAAGCTTTAACAAAACCGCTGACAATATGTTTTGCATGTTCAATGGCTTCAAAAAGCGCATTTATGTATATTTCGTCAGGCTTAGAAAAGGTTAAAAACCTTAATGTACTTGTAAATCCCGTAAAATCTACTTATTGGGGAGAAAATATTACTGTAGCAGGGCTTATAACATCTGATGATTTGGTTAATTCTATAAGAAATGTTGATGCAGATTATATAATAATACCCTCTATTATGCTAAAACCATATACAGAAACATTTCTAGATGGAAAAACTCTTGATTATGTGAGAAAAGAAACAGGAAAAAATCTTTTTGTAATCAAAAATAATTATTCTGTATCAGAAGTTGTTGATTTGCTGAAGTTGAATGCCGAATGACTGAGTGACTAGCCCCCTAAAATTGCGCAGAGAATATACAGCGACGAATCTTTAAGGGAGCTTTTTATAACTGTGCAAAAATTATCTTTTGAAAACGTGCAGGCGGTTGTAGGATTAGCTGAAAGATTAAGCAAGCTTCAAGAACAAGGAGATTTGGCAAAGTTTTAAATAAATATTTTATTAGAATCTCTGACAAAAATTCCAACTTAAATTAATAGTAAAGTAGGGCAGGCATTGCCTGACAACTGTCATTGCGAGGACGATTAGCTAGGTAGGGTGGGTAAAGCCTTTGCAAATATAGGATTCCCAACGGTTTTGTTTTTTGCGTGCCCGCCAAAAACTTAAATCAAAAAAAATAATTGGTGGGCACGCCATGCAAAATTTAAAGCAATTATTTGCAATTTAATGTAGCTTTGCCCACCCTACTTTACTGTCATTGCGAGGACGATTAGGACGAAGCAATCCAGCTAATTAATAACTATTACATTTTAATCTAATACAAATCCTGCCAATCGGGATTATTCTATTCGAGAATACATACATATATTGTCTGTTATTCATGAATAAATAATATCAAAATGTAATAGTTAATAGTCGGCTGGATTGCTTCGTCCTAATCGTCCTCGCAATGACAGAAAGTCAGGCATTGCTTGCTCTACGCCCTTATTCATTTATTTACTTATTCACCTACTCACTACTCACTATTCACTAGTCACCTAAACTCTAATATTTCTGTATTTTAGATAAAAATGTAATAGTTATTACTCAGCTGGATTGCTTCGTCCTAATCGTCCTCGCAATGACAGAAAGTCAGGCAATGCCTGACCTACAAACCCTAAAATGCACCCTTCACCCTTCACTACTCACCCTTCACTTATTCACCTAATCACTAGTCACTAGTCACTAGTCACTAGTCACCCCTCCCCATTATTAAGTTTTGTAACAATTTTATCCCTTTGTGAAATTCGCAAAAAAGTAAATACTTTATATATATGTAAGATGTACAAAACATAAGGAGACAGAAGATGTCAAACCAAGTAAGTGCAAACATATTAAAAACATTTTTAGCAAATGATTTAGGAATTCGTAAGCTTGATAAAAACCAGGCTCATAAATATGATATCGACATTGATAAGTATAATGAAGTTGATGTTGATGACAATGGTATTGAGATAGATGAAATACTTCAAGACAGTGATTTGTATGCACAATTTGCAACAATGTATCTTGAAGAACAAGATAAAGCGAACTCTGTTGATGCAGAGAAAGAGAAAGAAGAAGAGGCTAAAGTAAAAGATAAAGGCGAGAGCAAAGCATAGAAGAGAATTATAAGGTATTTAATTATTAGCGGGAAATATTCCCGCTTTTATTTTGGGAAAAAAGAGATTATGCAATATTGAGATTTAATTATTCAAAAAGAGCATTTATAAACTCTTTAGAGTCAAATTCTTTTAAATCTTCCATTTTTTCCCCGACACCAACAAGTTTAACCGGCAGTCCAAGTTCCTTTGCAATAGCTAAAACAATTGCACCTTTTGCGGAACCGTCTAGTTTAGTTAGTGCTACAGCTGTAAGATTAACGCATTCCTTGAATACTTTTGCCTGCTGTAGTCCGTTTTGGCCTGTGTTAGCATCTATTACCAGAATACTCTCCCGCAATTCTGACGGCGCATTTTTGTCTATTACCGTTTTAATTTTAGCAAGTTCTTCCATTAAATTAAACTTATTCTGTAACCTTCCGGCTGTGTCAACCAGTATTACGTCATATTTTTCATTTCTAGCCTTCTGTATCGCTTCGTAAACAACGGAAGCCGGATCTGCCTTATCACGTCTTACGATATCGGCACCAGAGCGTTTTGACCAAATATCAACTTGTTCTTCTGCTGCGGCTCTAAATGTATCGCCGGCTGCAATCAAAACCTTTTTGCCTTCTTGTTTAAAGTGGTATGCCATTTTTCCAATAAGCGTTGTTTTGCCTGCTCCATTCACCCCTGTTATAAAGTAAATATTTAATTCATTCTCTTTAAAATCCAATTTGCACGAGCCCGTTTCTGAGAGGGTTTGCAAAAATTCATTTTGAAGATATTCTTTAATTTGCGAGGGTTTAATTCTATTTTGTCCTCTTAGTTTATCAACAAGTTCGGCTGCATAACCAACACCCAAATCTGCACTTATCAATGTATCTTCCATATCGTCAAGCACAAATTCCGAAAACTCTTCTTCTTCAGAAATCGAGTCTACTACATTTCCAACGAGTGCCTGTGCAGTTTTTGAAACTGTGTTTTTAAGCTTATCCAAAAAATTAAACAATATTTTCTCCCTAGTAAAAATATTACTATTGATCTATTTTAACCCGTTTTCTAGTATAACTTTTGCTAAGATTCCGTTTACAAAGGAAGAAGAATCCTCTGTTGAATATTTTTTAGCGAGTTCGACAGCTTCATCTACGACAACTTTTATCGGTGCATCTTTGATATAAAGAAGTTCTGTGATTGCAATTCTCAAAATATCTTTATCTATTTTAACCAATCTGGAAATATCCCATCCATTAGAATATTTTTGGATTTCATTATCAATATCATTATGATGGTTTTTAAATTGTTCTGCTATCTCAACTGTATAATTCTTAACTTCTGATTGGTTTTCCAATGTCGCAAACTCTGCTATTTCTAAAGCTAAAATAGCTTTTTCAGCGACATCAATCATTGTTTCAACTTTTTGAACCATTTCGTCTGTCATCGGAATTTTTACGGGCTTGTTTTTTGCTCCCAGTGGTCTTGAAAGATTGGTTTCATGTTCAGCTTCATAAGTATCAAGGCTGTCTTTTATATCTATTAAAGAACCTACTGTCAGCTTTAATTCTTCAGATGCTGAATTCGAAAGAATTCTAACTGATTTTAGCATTATATCTTCGAAATCTTTTCTTGAATATGTTGTTATTTCTTTATCAAATTGTGAAAATAATATTAGTGCTAATTCTCTTGCTGCACGTCTTGCCTGCATATGTTTTCTCCTAATTTTATTATGATTTCATCCCTATAATAACATAAACAATTAAAGAAAAACAAATTTCAAATTACAAACAAAACCGCTAAGCTTATTGTTTAATTATTCCAAAATTATTGTTATATTCATTAGCTTTCTCTTGAACTTCGTTTATTTTGCCGGATAAGTCATTTATAATAATATTGTTAGCTTTGATTGGCAGTTCGCAAATACGTCCTCCGCCGTTTTCAATGCTGTTTTCTTCGTTCCATTGGTTTAAACCATCAATCGTTTCGTTTGTTTGATTAATCAATGTCCCAAGAGAACTTGTTTTATCCGCGGCACCTTTGTAATTCTCTTTTGAGGTTGTTATTGAACCTTGCAAAGATTGTGCTTTGCCTGAATATTCGGATTTATATCCATTCATCTCGGTTTCTATATCTGCCAGCTCTGATTTTTCTTCTTCCGTAATAATACCGTTAAGTTCTTTATTTTTTAATTCCAAATATTTATCTTCGCTTGATTCTATTTTCTTAGAATAACTCTTCTCTAATGCTTCAAATTCATTTTGCATATTTTCGATTTCTATAATGTATTCGTTTTGTTCCTGAATAGAGGTATCTAAATCCTGAGAAAATTTTTCTAAGGCTGCATTTTCTTCTCTTGCGGCAGCTTTCAATTCATTTAAGCCGGAAGCTCTTGTTGCCCCAATTAACCAAGGTATTTTTGAATTATAGGCCATATCTATTTTTGTTTGCTCACTTATTTTTGAAACATCTGCCATAATACATCCTCATTGCTTGCTATATAATAAAAGTTATTTTTTATATTCAAATTTCAGTATCATTACATTTCGTTACAATCTGTAATAAAAATATGATGGCCAATATTACTGATAAAATAAGCAATATTCAATATCTTATCCAGCCTGTTTACTTTTTACCTCAATTGATTATATATTATTAGTATGAAGCGTTTATTGATTACATTAATGGTATTAGCTCTATTTCCCGCTTTATCTTATGCAGATGATGATTGGGATAATTTTTCTGGTGTAGACAGGGCTTGGGATGGGCAAAAATCTATTACAAACCAAGAGTTTGAACAGGCAATAGATACTCTTGAAAGCAAAAAAAAGAAGAAAGAAGAAAAACAACGTAAAAAAAGGGTTAAAAAAATAAGCGGCGGCGGTAAGAGTCTTCATCCCGATTTGGATGTGGATAGTGAAATAAAATCGCTTACTCCGCTTAAGGAAAATGAAGAAGGTTCTCTTCTTAATATCCCGGTTCATATGATTATTGACAACAATATTTTAGATAAAGGATTTTATAAGGTGCTTGGCGAGAAAGACAAAGATAATAACATCTATCTTTCTTTTTATCAATCACAGTTCTTAAAAGGAAAAGTCAAAGCAATTGAAACCAAAGATGATTTTGGCCAGGAAACGCTTGATTTTGTTGAGCTCATTCCATACAATGACAAATATGTAAAAATAATATTTGGCTCATTAGATTTTAATGCCTACGTTTTTATAAAATACAAACCTGAATAGTCAGGACTAAACTCTTGTTTTATTTTTACCGAGTTTAGCTCTTTTCTTACGTCTCATTAAATCAACGAATGCTTCAAGCCTTGTAATATATCCGGCTTTTCCCGTTTGTTCATCCATAACAAGAGTAAGCAGCGGGATTTCGTGTTCACTTCTCATTGTTGGAAAAATATTCTGTGACATAATCTCCGGCATGCAAGTAAACGGCGAAATATGTATAATACCGTCACATCCTTTTTCATCCGCAAAAACTACATCAGAAATACATTCAAGAGCATCGCCTCCGATATCTCGCATCAAGTATGGTTTTGCCATTCTTTCAGCTCTTTGAAGGTGAGTTTCTGGAGGTCTGAAAGCTTTTGGGATAATCGCATCTTTTAAAAAGCTGCCAACAGTTAAGCTCCGTCTTGTTTCAACCCCCATCTTACCAAGTTCACGCTCTATATTCTGGTTGGAGAATTCATCATTTACAAGGAAAATTTCGCCTGTAAGATCTACATGCAACACTTCTTTATTAGTGTCTATTTCTGTTTTTTCAATTTCTTTGAGCGCAAGTTCATAAGCTTTATGTAACTCATGGGTTGAATTTGCCTTATCAATAAGTTTCAAGGCTTTTTTGTAATTTTTTTCTGCATCTCCAGTTTTAATTTCACGGGCACGATAATAAGAAAGTGCTTTATCCAAATCATCTATTGCAAATATTTTTCTCATTGTAATATTAATTGCACGGAGGATTAGAATAGGATCGTTTTTTCCAGAAATATCCTTCAAAAACTTATAAATCCCTTTGATTCCATCATACAAAGAAAGTTCCATATAGTTTGCTTTGTATCCAAGATCTTTTAGAGTGTTATAAATATTTGTTCCATACTCTCCTAGTCTGCAAATCCCCGGAGATGTAATCATTGCAACATAATCTGCTCCGCCTTCTATTGCTTCAATAAAATTACCTAAAATAAGTTTATATGGCAGACAAACAGCCTCAGGAGAATTCTTTGTTCCATAGGATAATGTCTTTTTATTAGTATATGGAGGAATATATGGTTCTACTCCAATTTTTCTTAATCCTGCTGCCCAAGCAATAGAAATTGTTCCCATATGAGGAAATGCTACTTTAATTTTCTTTTTACCTTTTGCCATTGTAAATTCTCCCTATAAAAATTATTATAGCACAAGATTTTTTGGTATAATAGAAGTTATGCAAAGAATAGTTCAATTATCAAAAAATGTAATAAACCAGATAGCAGCGGGAGAAGTTATAGAACGGCCGTATTCTGTAGTCAAAGAATTGGTTGAAAATTCAATCGATGCTGGAGCTTCCAGAATCAGCATTGTAATTACAAATGAATGTCGCAATATTCGTGTTGCTGATAATGGCTCTGGAATACATCCTGATGATATTATGCTAGCTTTTTCCAAACACGCAACGAGTAAAATTTCAACGGGTGATGATTTATATACAGTTAAAACAATGGGGTTTAGGGGAGAAGCTTTAGCAAGTATAATTTCTATTTCTAAACTTACTTGTATAACAAGGACAAAGGACTTTGATTATGGAACAAAAGTAGAATGTGAAAATTCTGAAGTGAATAAAAGCCATACTGGGTGTGCTGTTGGTACCATTATGGAAATAAAAGATTTGTTCTATAATATTCCCGCAAGGCTAAAGTTTCTTAAGTCCGCTAAGACAGAATTTGCATATATAAATGAATTAATTCAATCTCTTGCGCTTGTGCATCCTGAAATAGCATTTGAGCTTAAGAACAGTGATAAAACTGTTTTAAAAACAACTGGCCAAGGAGATTTGAAACATACAATCAGAGAGGTTTTCCATGAAGACTTAACTCAAAATCTCCGCTTTGTTCTAAAAACTGATAAGTTGTCTGGGCTTAAAATATCTGGATTTGTCAGCACTCCAGATTATACAAGGGCTACAAAAAAAGATTATTATATGTATGTAAATTTTCGTACAGTAAAATGCCCTGTGTTCCAAAAATCTATTGATACAGCATACAAGAATCTTATAGGCTCAAGATATCCGTTTATTATTCTAAATCTTGAAATCCCGCCTGAAGATGTAGATGTTAATGTCCACCCTACAAAAAAAGAAGTCCGTTATAAAAATGCTAATCAGGTTTTTAATTTTATAAGATCGGCTATAGATGCAGCTTTATCTGGTTTTACAGAAAGGGTTCCAGAAGAGAGCAGGCAGAATTTTCAAGAAAGATATGTTAGCAGCCAAAAACCTTCTTTTATCAAGCCGGAATCCGAAGATATTTATGTAGAGGCCGGAACAACTCTAAATGTTTCATATACAGAGCCAAAGGCTCAAACGGCTATAATAAAGGACTTCCCTGCAAAAAAGAGTTTTCAGCAAGAACAAATAAAAATAATACCTGAACCCGTTTTGGAAAAAGAAGAATTAATAATAGGTCAATATCGCAGAACATATATTCTTATAGAAAGAGAAGAAGGTTTGGAAATTGTTGACCAGCATATAGCAGATGAAAGATATATTTATGAAAAACTTAAAAACAGTAAAAATATTGACTGTCAACTGCTGTTCCTCTCTGATATAATAGATATTTCACCAAGTGACAAGGCTTTGTTAGATGCAAACAAGGATAAATTAGAAAAATTCGGGTACGAAATAGGGTATATGTCTGATTCGGAATTAATCCTAAAGAAAGTCCCGCAAATGATTTCAAAAGTTTCGCCAAAAGAGATAATTGCTGATATTTTGGAAAATATTTCAGGAGATATTGATAATATAGAAGAGCAAATTCTTATTACAACGGCTTGTAAAGCAGCTGTGAAAGCAAATACTTATTTAAATAATTTTCAAATGCAAGAAATTATCAGAAATTGGCGTAAATGTGAAAAACCGATGACTTGTCCTCATGGCCGGCCGATTTCGAAGATTATTGAGCACAAAGATATTGCTAAGTTTTTCCAAAGAAATAAATAGTCAGGTATGAAATATGAATAGTAAGGTTCAAAATTTAATATCAAGCAGGGTTTCTCTTGCGCCTATGGCAGGTATTACGGATTATGTTTTGCGCTCTTTAGTAAGAAGATATTCCAAAACTTGTCTGCTTACTACTGAAATGATAAGTTCAGAAGCTCTAACACAGGTTAAAGATAATGTTATTACAGCAAGAGATGACAATCATTCGCCGATATCCTATCAGTTAAGCGGACATAAGCCTCAAATGATAGCAAACTGTGCAAAGTATCTTGAAGAATTTGCGGATATGATTGATATAAATATGGGTTGCCCTGTAAACAAAGTTGTCAAGGGAACAGATGGCTGCGCATTAATGCGTAATCCTGATTTGGCAGCAGAAATAGTCAAGGAAGTTAAAGCTTCTGTTTCAATTCCTGTGAGTGTTAAGTTTCGGTTAGGATATACTTTTGATGAGATGAATTTTGTAGAATTCGGACAAAGAATGCAGGATGCAGGAGCCGATTTTATTACCATACACGGAAGAACCCGCTCTCAAATGTATGGAGGAAAAGCTGATTGGGGAAAGATTGCGTTATTAAAACAAAATATTGATATTCCTGTTTTTGCAAACGGAGATGTTGTATCTATAGAAACAGCTGTTCAATGTCTTGAAGAATCACAAGCTGACGGGATTGCAATAGGCAGAGGAGCTCTGGGTGATCCGTCTCTGCTATATAGAGTAGAAAAATATTTAAGCACGGGAGAATATATTAAGCCTCCAGAGTTAGAGGAAAAAATTGATACTTTAAAGCAGCATTTATTGGAAGAAATAGAACTCAGGGGGGAAGATGTCGGAATAAAGTTTTGCAGAAAATTTATTCCGTATTATCTTAATGGATTTCCCGGAGCCTCAAAACTTCGTGGTGAATTGGTATTAATGGAAGATTTAGCTGAAATATTTTCTACACTAGATAATATAGTTGGGAAAAAATAAGGCTGACTTGCGAGAAACTTGCATATAAATTATGTTTGGGTTTTAATAATACTACTGAGACATATGTCTCTAGTCTATAAGAAAGCGAAAATAAGTTTTTTGTTTAAACCAAATATTAAACTAGCCAAATTTGCAGGGTTTTGTTACGGAGTTAAAAGAGCCGTTGAAACTGCTAAAAAATTAAAAGAAGAAAACCCTGATAAGAATATTTATATTCTCGGTGAATTAATACATAATACGGATGTAATAAAGGAACTTGAAAACCTCGGGATTAAAACTATTTATGAAATCCCATCTAAAGGTAATGGTATTTGTATTGTAAGAAGCCACGGCGAAGCGCCTGATGTTTTTGAAAAGATTAAAAACGCAGGGTTTGAAGTTGTTGATTTAACCTGTCCTGACGTTAAAAAAGTCCAGCAGCGTGCGGTTGAATTAGCAAAAAATGATTATTTTGTAGTAATTGTAGGTAAGCCCAATCATCCAGAAGTTATTGCAATTAGAGCGAACGCTGATTTATATTCTTCTAATGTAGTAGTAGCGACAACCATAGAAGAGCTTGCGCCTTATGAAGCACAAATAAAATCACACAAAAAAGTCGGAGTTGTAGTGCAGACTACACAAATGGTTTCTTCTCTGAATTTGATTGTAAATTATTTGAATACTATTGCAAAAGAAGTTTTGATATACAATACAATTTGCCAATCTACTGCTATGAGGCAGAAAGAAGCAAAAGAACTTGCAAAAGAAAGTGATTTGATGATAGTTGTGGGTTCTAAAAAAAGCGCTAACACAAGCCATCTTGCAGAAATTTTAAAAGACTGCACTAAAACAATTCACATTGAAAATGATAAAGAACTAAACAAAGAATTCTTAAAAGGCGTTGAAACCGTAGGTGTTACAGCCGGAGCTTCAACACCTCAATCAATAATAGATAAAGTAATAGAAAGAATAAGGGGCTAGGGGAGGAAGTACAAAAGTTTTTTAGTTGAAAAGATGAACGTATTAAGCAATAAAAAATAATCTAAAATTTCTACTCAACTCCTAAACTTATAAACTTCTAAACCAATCTTCTTCCAAAACAAAACAGAAAGGAATATAAATTATGACAACAACAGAAGTACGTGACGAATTTGAAATGCTGTTAGAAGAAAGCTTTGCTAAATCTAACACTGTTGCTGATATCGTTGA
>CALUSJ010000116.1 GCA_944323405.1 Candidatus Gastranaerophilales bacterium | reverse complement strand
GTCCTGTATACAGGACTTTAACTTTTTATTTTTTTTTATTTTAGAATGCTCGGAAATTCTCCTATATATGTAAATTAAAATTATGCTATTACTTAACCAGATTAACCTGAGAATGTTTTGTAAGATTTTTCAATATTATCGCTTACAACTTTTTTGACAGCATCAAGTTCAGTATTTAGAGCGTTTCTTTCATTATCAAGTCTTGTTAATTTAAGTTCAAGACTCTTATCTTCCTGCTGAACAATTGATGTTTTTGCATTGATTTCCTGTTGTTTCTTATCATATTTATCTTTTTCGTATTCATAATTATTGAAAGCATCTTGATAAGCTTCTTCGTCTGTTACGGTTTCTGCACTTACTTTTATCCAGCTTATTTGACCATTACCGTCAGGGACTCCGACTTTTGTAATTCTTCCTGAAGATACATCAAATTCTAACTGACAGTCTTTTTTCGCTTCTGTTTGTGTATATAAACCGTCTTCATCATAATCATAAGCACGAACACTCGCAGATTCACTGTTTATAGCACTCAACTCATCTTTTTTGATAAAATGCGGCTCTTGAGCTCCAGATGGTGTTTGGCTTATATATACATAAAACTTACTTGCAATTTCAGAATCGGTTAAATTAGTTCCATAGTCGGACGCAAATGCATTTTTTAAAGCAGTTAAGTAATCACTGTAGCTAGAACCAAGCTTTGATTTTACTTCTGCATCATTCAGTTCGTAAACAGTCATATCACCGACAGATAAACCTGTTGCATTATCTTTATCATAATTAGGGTTTGTATATTGTTTGTCTGGCTCAATACTCTTATCTCTTACGAAAATTTTGCTAGTATCGTAATTTGAACCTAAACATTCTTTTAATTGTGCAACCGTAGTAATTAAAACAGGAACAGAAGCTGCATTATCAGGATCTGCTACGTAGTACAAATTTTGTGCAGATATTGTAGCATCTGTCATCCAATCTGCCAATATTGTACTTGTACTTTCTTTGGTTGCATAAAGATTGTTATATGTAGTGGATGTTCCAGCACTGTCATCTCCCACGGTTGTTTTGTCAATAATACTGCTAAATTCTTCAGTATCTAAATCGGCAGCATTACATCTAACATAAACAGTCCCTGAAGCCGGAATATTGTCTTTGATAGAATTACCGTTAGCGTCACAAACATCCAGTGCATTTGATTTATTTGTCCAGCTGTTGTAATCATTTACATCAACAGCAAGAAATACATCTTGATTCACATCTTGCGGTTTTTCTGTAATTTTGCTGCCAACAGAATACTTGGTTTCATCTCTTAACCAACCGTTATCAAATATAACACTATCTGCATTTGTATAGCCAAGATATTGTGAAGTATTTGTTAAAATTGCTGTATTTGTATTCTTAGAAACCGAATGTCCAGCACGTTCATAGTTAAAATCAATAGTGTAAGTATCATTGCCTGAGGAATTTTTACCAGTTGGTGCAACGTTACCTAACGTAAATTTAGACGCATCTGCAATACCTGAGTATTGAATTTTTGTATAGTCAGATGTTGATGGTGGGGTCGGCACCTGTGTTTCTAGTAATTGGTTGTAAAGTGCATTAACCTGATTTGATAAAGTTGTTCTTTGTTGGTTAATCTGTTGTCCTTGATATTCAATATCGTTCATTCTGGCTGTTAATGCGATTAACCTTGCTTGTGATGCTGACATACCCATAATTTCTGTCTCCTTTTTCCTTTTTTTATTTAATTTTTTTGTTACATTTAATGTTACATAATGCCTATTGTGTTACATTAAAGAAAAAATTAAGGCTGTATATCCGATAAGAAGAACTGTTTAGAGGTTTATATGAAGTTATGAGGCAGTGAGGAATGAATAATACGATTTATTAGATGGGTTCATAAGAATAATACGGTGTATACACCTACACCAGTTCTGTAAAAGTATTATGTGTGCTATTTTTATTAGGCATATTTGCTATAAAAAGTATGATAGTAAATTAAAATGTATAGAATAATGCAATATTTATTATACAAAAGCCCAAATATATGTACTCTATATTACGAAATGTAACAATTTTATTAAAAATATTAAAGTTTTTACAAAAAATGCCGTAATACATAATGTAAAGACAAAAAAGGATAAAAAACAAAGCTTTATGTAACACAATAGGCATTATGTAACATTAAATGTAACAAAAAATTAAATAAAAAAAGGAAAAAGGAGACAGAAATTATGGGTATGTCAGCATCACAGGCAAGGTTATTAAGTTTACAAGCCAGACAATCTAACCTTGAATATCAGGGACAACAAATTAACCAAGAAAGAACTATTTTATCACAGCAATGTACAGCTTTATATAATAGTTTGCTAGAAATGAATGTTCCAACACCTCCTTCTACTAGCGATTTTACAACAGTAAAATACGTTGGTGAAAACGGTGCAACTACCTACTCTTTCGATGCAAGTTCTGTTAAACCTGGCTCAGAAGGAACATATTGCCTTACTCTTGGAACTACAGAATATGGCGCATCATTAAACAAAAATAATGGTTATGTTACAACCAGTTCTGGTAGTGAAACTGTATACGGCAAATATGTAACAAAAGATACTTATGTAGGTTCTGCTGAATCAACTACAATGCATATTGGTTATGAGGCAAGTACATCTGAGCCGGCAGAAGGTGCTCAATTTATGAAAAAAGTTTCTGGCGCTGATTACGAAGTTGGTCAGAAAGTGTACGTTCGCAGCGGTGAAGAATTTGTTTATACCGAAATGACTGAAGAAATGCAGGCTGGCGATGTTTATATTTTAGCCTCAAGCGGTTATAATAAAGATAATGGCGACTGTGCTATAGGAAATGAAATAACGACTGAAGTTGAAGGTCAGCCTGAAGCTAAAAATATTGCTAAAGATGCACTAAGTAATTTCTATGTCTTAAATGAAGATGGGACTATACGTGTAGCAGATCCTGAGAAGGATTTTGTACAAGTAAC
This sequence comes from Candidatus Gastranaerophilales bacterium, assembly GCA_944323405.1. Lineage (GTDB taxonomy): Bacteria > Cyanobacteriota > Vampirovibrionia > Gastranaerophilales > Gastranaerophilaceae > CAG-196. Next base: position 1,591 of record CALUSJ010000116.1, on the reverse strand, counting down.
AGGTTCTGGTACTAATATAGAATATCAGCTTCAAGATGGAAAAACATACTTATGGAAGAATGGCACAAGAGAAGATAGCGGTTCATTTAGTAATGATAGCAACAAAGCTCTAATAGCTGGAAAGACTCCATATACACTATCAGAAGCTCTTGAAAAAGGTATTATTAATCAAACTGAATATGACGGTTTCGTAAATGCAATAAACAATGCAGCTATTAAATCTTCTACAGCAGGTGGAAATACTGATTACTATGGCCCGGATGCTTTTTATATCTACAAAGATGATGATAATAACTTCCACTTTGCATTACAATCTGATGTAAATGATGGCAGCGGTGCAGCAGTTACATATGATTATATATCAAACGGTGCATATACAAAAAATACAGAATATGATTATACCGAGCTCGAATTTGACCCATCAAGCGGAAGAATAACAGCGATTACAATACCTACTACATATGATGAAAATAACAAACCCCTGACATATACAACTATTGATGTAAAAGCTCAAACTGAAACCGATGAGGTTGCGTATAACGATGCATATGCTCAATATGAATATGAACAATATCTATATGATAAAAAGCAGCAGGAAATTAACGCAAAGACATCTATCATACAAGCCGAAGATAGAAACCTTGAGTTAAAACTACAAAGACTTGATAATGAAAGAACCCAGATTACAACAGAAATTGAAGCTGTTGAAAAAGTTATCAATGATAACATTGAAGCTTCTTACAAAACATTCTCGGGCTAAGCTTTTAATAAAATCTTCTCATTTTAACAATAGAGAGTCTTATTTCAGGCTCTCTATTTTTTACGATTGACAAAACTGCTTAATGTAATATCATGTGATATAACTTTAGTGTGTTATGGAAAGGAGTTAGTAATGAGAGTTTCTGCAATCAATCATTGTGATTATCAAGTTAAACAAAGAAGGGCGATTCACAATAATTTGTCACATCAAGCTGTTGATAGTGTCGCATTTCAAGGCAAAGCTGGTAAAATCGTTGGCGGCGCATTAGGTGGTGTTGCCGGCGGAGCAGCTGGCGGTGCTATTATAGGTGGCGGTACTCTGGCAGGAGCTGCATTAGTTGCCGCATCTGGGCCAATTGGCTGGGGACTAGCTGCCTTATATACTGTAGGCGGCGCCATCGTAGGTGGTTGGCTGGGTTCTGAAGTCGGTGATATCGCTACAGAAAAGAAGGATAAAACATAAATCTTGAAAGAAAAACCGCCTCTTACGACGTAAGAGGCGGTTTTCTCATGCAAATAGCAAAATCACTCCGCTCTCTGCCTCCTCACGCTCGAACCACGCGGGGTGGTTCTCATCCTACCCCTTGCCTATAGCATAAAAAAAGCCCCCATCTCGGAGTCTTTTTAAACTGGGCAGGGGTGGATTGTCTTGTTCGTCGGCGTAAAACGAGTCTTCGTGTTTTGCTTCAGTACTCCCGTACTTTGCAAAATCATTCCGCTCTCTGCCTTCTCACGCTTGAACCACCCGGGGCGGTTCTCATGCTCCCCCTTGCCTACGGCTGAACTCCAGACCCCCCCTCGGGGCCTCTTTCCACTGCGCCGTGCCCTCCGA
>CALUSJ010000115.1 GCA_944323405.1 Candidatus Gastranaerophilales bacterium | reverse complement strand
ATCACATAAATATAAGGAGTGAAAAATTATGGCTGTTGGAGCAAGAGATTTTATTGACAAATTATTGGTTGAGAAGTATGCGCAGGAAAAAGTTGATAACCACGATGCGGATGGTTTGCAGTCTAGGGTTTCAGCGGATGATATTATGAGTGCGATGAATTGTTCTGCAAACAATTTCAAAACTATGATGGCTTTGAATAAGAGGTTAACCATGGTCTGTTACGGTGTAGTTGCCAAATCGGCAAAATATGTTCAGACTGAGGCGGCTTAGGAGTATTACATATCTGTAATAATAATACGTTTATCTGAAGTAATTTTTTCTATATTCAGAATCGTATACAGGGTTTCGTTATAGATAAACTCGTTTGCAAAATATCCGTCGCCGGGCTCTAAGATATCATTTTCTTGGAATTCAAACAATTCATTAATTTTATCAATCAAAAGGGCGAGTTTTAATTCGTTACATTTAATAATTACAACGGGTTTTTTATCTGGAATAACTGTAGAATCGAGTCCGAGGAATTTTTTCAAGTTAATTACCGTAATATAATCACCCCTCAAGTTCATAATCCCTTCGATAAAATCTGGGGTTCCAGGAACGTTAGTAATTGATGTATCTTTAAGCACTTCTTTTACATAATCTAGAGCTATACAATAGTAATCGCTATTGAGATTAAAAGAGATATATTTATTTTTAACGTGCAGCTCGCCGGAAGCCAGTTTAAGGCTGGATTTATCAGCGATAGCGAGTGTACGTTTTGTCATTATTGCTTTTGAGGTTTCATCTTGGGGGAAAAGAGACGGGATATCGACTTCGGCCCAAAGATTATCGTGCTGTTTAAGCAGGTTTTCTATTGCATATATGTTTATAATAAAGATTGTTTCTTGATTATATTTATACAATGAATCAATCACCATTTTGCTATCAGCAAAAGGTATGGCATCCATTTGTGCAGAATCAAACGGCAGAATTCCGATGACTTTATCTGTGATTATGCCAAAGATTACTTCATCTGTTTTTACTATCAGAAGTTCATTATGAGTATTATATGGCGGAACATCGATATTCAAATAGAATCTTATATCAACAACATTAATAACAAAGTTGTTATATTTTAAGAGCCCAACTATGTTATTAGGCAGCTTTTGCGGATAATCCAGAGCCGGAAGTTTCATAATTTCTAGAATATTATCAGAATTAACCGCATATTTATTTTCACCTGTTTGGAAATACAGGTGAGTGTTCTTTTTTTGTTCAATTAAGTTGTTGTTGCTCATATAATACAACCCTGTTTCTACCGCTCTCTTTTGCTTTATACAAAGCTTCGTCTGCTGATTTAAGAATATCAGCCGGAGTATTAAACTCCTGATAATTCATTGTTAAACCAATACTGACTGTAACTTTCGCCTTAATGTTATTATAATCGAAATCATACTCTTCGACCATTCTTCTGAGGCGCTGCACAGGGATAATAGCGCCTTCGATATTGGTTTCAGGCATAATCATTACGAGCTCTTCTCCTCCGTAACGATAAAGCAGGTCAGTCTTTCTAAAAGCAGCTTTCATCAAATCAGCAACTGTTTTTAATACATAATCGCCATACTGGTGGCCGTATGTATCATTGACTTTTTTAAAGAAATCAATATCAAGAATTGCAAGACTAAAGTCAGACGGATGGCGTTTTGTACGGTTGTGTTCCTGCTCCAAGCTTATCTCAAACTGGCGTCTGTTATAAAGCCCTGTAAGTCCGTCCAAAACTGACATGAATTCTTTTTCGGTGTATTGATATTTCATTTTGAATATAGCCAAGAGTTCACTTATCATAATATCAAAGTACCTGAAAGACGCATAATCCATATCTTGCCGGGTATAGAAGCAAACACCGCCGATAAGTTTTTTATCAAATATTAATGGGATAATAATTTTAGACCTCAAATCCGTAAATTGGTAGTCAATTTCTTTTCCCATCAAAATTCGAACCACCTCAAATTTTGAGTTTTTGAAAGTCCTAAATTCTTCCATTTTCCTAAAGAAGTCGTATTGGATATCAGAAAGAACATTTTTGCTGAGGTTTTTGCCGAGAGTATCTATATAAAGAATATTTTCGGCAAAGTCATCGGGAGACGCAAAAAATACACCCGCAACGCTGTATTCTACAAAAGAGCTCAGGAGTGAAAACAGTTTTTCTACAAGAATTCTTTCATAGTTCATAAAGTCGCTGAGGTTTCGGAATTCATTTGCAAACACCGATTTCAGAAGCAAGTCATTCAGAATCGTATTAAGTCTTGTTTGAGCAACGTTATCGGACTTTGACTTAAGGGCAAGCGTAGTTTTATACTCTTGGGTAAGCGGATAACGACGAAGAGTTGCATTAATATTTCTCACAAGTTCATCCATATTAATTGATTTAGACAAAAAGAGCTGTGCTCCGGCTTTTTTACCCCAAAAGCTGTCTATCTTTTTATCCAGAACCGTAAGCAGAATTACAGGAATCTTTTTAGTTTCATCAACATTCTTAATCATTCTGCAAAGCTGGTATCCATCAATCACAGGCATCAATATATCTGAAACAATGATATCTGGAATATATTCAAAGACTTTCTTATAAGCTTCAGCTCCATTAAGAGCAGTCTCAACTTCAAAACCGTTTTGTATCAGCCCATCTTTTAAAAACTTTAACTGTGTCTCGCTATCTTCTACCAATAAAATTTTAGATGTCATATTATTTGTATATTCCAATTTTAATCATTTTAGTATAAAATGATTATATAATAAATACACAAAAAAAACTATAGGAGAGATAAAAGTGCTTAGCGAATGGAATTTTGGATTGAAACAAAAGTTTAATATCAAATGTATGATTGATGTAGTAGCTTTTGTAGCAGCTTGTTTATTGTTTTTATTTTTTGCAAAGATAAATGGTGTTTCGCCTTATGATACCTTTGTATTTTTAGTAGTAATTATTGCTTTAAATGCAACTGTGCATTTTATTACTAAACAGTGGATTCTAAAGACAATTAAACGAACCATGACAATTCAATCCGATTCGCTTTCAGAAACTACCGTGGAAATTATGGACGTTCTGAGCGCACAGAGAAGAATTTTTGAAACACTTTCTTCAAACACAAAAAATATTTCAATGCTTATTGAAAAGCTCAAATCGCTTTCTGAAGATTCTGTAGCAACATCTAAGAATACCGAAAAACAGGTTACACAATCAATAAGCTTTTCTCAAAAAGAGCATGAGGCTATTTCTGCAAATGCGGAAAAAATGCTTGTTTTAAGACAAAAAATCCAGATGATAGCAGAATTAATTCTTGAACTATCTGAACATTCTCAGCAGATTGGGAACACAATAGGCGTAGTTGACGATATTGCAGAACAAACAAATATGCTTGCCCTTAATGCAGCGGTTGAAGCAGCACGTGCGGGTGAACACGGTAAAGGGTTTGCGGTTGTTGCCGGTGAAATCAGAAAGCTGGCTGATGAATCAAAACAGGCTATTACCAAGATTACATCACTTACAAGTAATATCCAGTTCACAACTAATTCGACTGTTATGGCTACTGAAGAAGGGTCAAAAGAAATTGAAGCTGTTGTTAAGGATATTAATGCGGTTTCTTCTAATTCAGAAGTACTGTTGAATTTAATCAAAGAAATCTTGGATTCTTTAGATGTGCTCAATCAAAACGCAAAAAAACAAAACGATATTATAGAACGCTTGAACATTATTGACGAAGAAAACACAGGCATTGCAGAAACCCTTGTACAAACCATGGCTGCTAACTCTGATAAGATTGCGAAGTTGAGCAATTTATCTAACGACATCAAAAATTCTGCTATAGAAAGCTAAAGGAAACAAACAAATTGGATTTTGCAGATAATGAAAATAATAAAGAAGTAATGTCAATCTTCCAGGTTGAATCTGAGGAGATTATTGAACGTGTTTTTAACAATTTATTTTCTTTAGAAACCATGCCTGCAAATAAAGAACTAATTGGTTCTGTATATAGAGACCTGCACAGTCTCAAAGGGGCTGTTAGAATGGTGGGGTTCAACAATATCCAAACCATTTTTCATAAAATGGAGGATATTTTTGATGCGGTTAACAATGATAAATTCATGCTTGATGCAAAAGTTATCAACGTGATGTCCAAATCCCTTGAAGCAGCTTCAAAATACCTCCAAGAATCCGTAAAAAACGGAAGAGAAATTATTGATGATGGTTTTAATGGTGTAATTTCTTCGCTTGAATACATTTTAGATGTAGAAATGAAAGAACAAGCAGAAGCTGCACCTGAAATCGCAACGCTAGCTTCTATTGCAGCAGCTGATATCAAACAAGATAAGCTGGCGGCGTTTCAGGAAGAAATTAACTATGCTTTTAACCACTGTTTTGAAATAATTGACAGTATTGTCCCAGAAGAAGAATCTCAGGATATTGTAATTTTAAAAGAAGAAGTCCAAAAAATATATGAATTTTTTAAGGATTCAAACCTTTATGAAGTAAAAAGCTCGCTCGAAAATGTCCTAACCAAAATAGATTTCGTAATGAACGCAACAAATACTCTTACAATAAGCGAAATTCTGGAGTTGAGAAATGAACTCAGTTCTGTTGCAGCCAAATACAATACTTCTTGCATTGAAACAGAAAGCACAGGACTTTCGTTCTTTGATGTTGCTGAAAAAATAACCATGCTTCAGGGTAGCAGCGTTTATACAAAAGAAATCAAAGATGATATCTTAAAGCTAAAAGAAAATGTTGATGATACAAACGTAATGGATGTTATCAACATGATATTAGAAATCCTTGATTTCATCCTCGACAATTCTGTTCAGCTAGAAGAGCAGATGATGCTTACTCTAAAAAGCGCCGTTGAATATTGTGCTTCGCCAAGTGAAAGTGTTGATAGTGATTTAATTGTACAGCAGCTTGAGATTATGAAACAGCTCCTGGAATTGAATTACAAAAAAGATTCTGGAGTTAGCGAAATCAAGAACTTATCAACCCAAACCTCATCCGGCGGAGGAAAAGCATCTTCTTCTACCGAAATTAAAACGCTTCACGTTAATGCACAAAAGCTCGACTTACTCGTTAACCAGCTTGGTGAATTAATCATTACAAAAATTAAAACAGAAAAAAATCTTGATAAAATCGACAGTATTAAAATAGCAAATGAAAATTGCCAAAAAGATTTATTAAAAACATCTAACTATTTAAGATATTACAACAGAAAATACCTTCAAACCGGGGCTAGTGAGCAATATACAGGAGTATTTGTCAAGCAGGTATTCTCGCTGCTTTCAGATATTACACAAAATGTTTCAAGAACAATCTATGACCTAAATTCGCTCTACCGTTCGTCTAAAGAAGATGATATGAAAATGCGGCTTATTATAGATGAAATGGAATCTATGGTCAAAAACATTCGTGTACTGCCGATTTCGACCGTTTTTAATTCTTTCTCAAGGATGGTAAGAGATATCGCAACAGAAAAAGGCAAAGATATTGATTTCGAAATTGAAGGTAAAGATACTTGTGCAGATAAAAAGATTATTGAAGAAATCAAAACGCCGCTTATCCATATCTTGAGAAACGCCATTGACCACGGTATAGAAACCAAAGAAGAAAGAATTGCGAACGGCAAAAGCCCGGTAGGAAAAATTCTTCTCTCTGCTAAGCAAGATGATAATAAAGTTATTATCGAGGTTATGGATGACGGACACGGGTTCAACCTTGAAAAAATCAAGGAACGTGCGGTTTCAAGAGGCTTCTTAACCCAGGAAGATATTGATTCTATGACTGACGAAGCCATTATGAATATAATATTCTGGCCCGGATTTACCACTGGCGATTCCATAACAAGTATTTCAGGACGCGGCATCGGCTTGGATGTAGTAAAAACAAAAATTTCGCAACTTAACGGAAAAGTTAAGGTTCTATCTGAATTTGGAAAAGGAAGCTGCGTTCATATCGAAATTCCTGTTACACTTACAACCCTCAGGGTGTTTCTGGTTAAAATTTCTGAACAAACATTCGCAATCCCTATTCAGGTTATTACCACATTTATTCTTAAAAACCAGAACGAAATTAAAACCAGCAACGGTCTTCGCTCAATAGTATATAACGGGAATATCATACCGCTTTATTACTTGTGCGATATTCTGAAACTAAAACCCGTGCCAAGAGGAGAAAAAGAAACTATTCTTATTCTGGAAGCAGACGATAAAACAATCGGGCTTGTTGTTGATAAACTTCTTGGAGATCAGGATATTTTGCAGAAAAAACTTTCACCGCCTTTATATAAGGTCAAAAATATATCAGGGATTACAAACCTCGCATCCGGCGAGCTGTGTTTGATTCTTAATATGCAGGATATCATGCACTATGATTTTAACAAGGCGATGAACTCTATTGCGGCACCTCCGCTTCTGCCTAACGATGTTCTGTCATTTAAACGGATTCTTATTGTCGATGACTCCATTACTACAAGAACCATGATTAAAAATATTCTTATGAATATCGGATACTCAGTAGACGCAGTACTTGACGCCCCAGAAGCCTTTGTTAAGCTTAAACTCAGCCATTACGATTTGATTATTACAGATATTACAATGCCGAAAATCGACGGTTATGAATTCATTGAACGGCTTAAAACCGACGAAATGTATTCCGATATCCCGATTATTGTTATGAGTTCTCTGTCTGAACAAACTGCTAAAAAACGGTTATCACAATTCAAGATTGAATACTATATACAAAAAGACAACTTTAACCAGATTGAATTCTCACAACAGGTTAAAAAAGTGCTCACTAAATACCATGCTTAGCATTTAAATATTCAGCAACTGATTTTGGGACAAAATTAGTAATATCACCTTTGTTGAGCAAAATCTCTCTTACACAAGATGATGAAATAAAGTTATACTCTGGTTTTGTAATCAAAAATACCGTTTTTATATCGTTATATAAAACATTGTTTGTCTGCGATAGCTGGAGCTCATATTCAAAATCAAAAGAAGTCCTAAGCCCTCTTAATAAAACATTCGCCCCCTTCTTCTTGGCATATTCAACCGTAAGCCCTTGAAAACAATCCACTTCCACATTAGCTAAATCACTAACGCTCTGTTTTATTAGATCAACCCTCGTCTCAACCGGCAAAAATCCAGCCTTATCAGCATTATAAGCTACAGCGATGATAACTTTGTCAAAGATTTCCGCACCGCTTTTCAAAATATCAATATGTCCGTTTGTGATTGGGTCAAAACTGCCCGGATAAATCGCTATTGTCATAAATTTTCTCTAATTATTAGCTGCCAATTTTTCACGTACAAGAGTCTCAACCTGATTCAAGATATCAGGATTTGCAGCTAAAAATTCCTTCGCTTTATCTCTGCCCTGGCCTAACTTGTCGTCATTAAAGCTAAACCAAGAACCAGCTTTTTTAACAATATCCAAATCAACCGCTACATCAAGAATATTTCCGATTTTGCAAATACCCTTACCAAATATTATGTCAAACTCAGCTGTCCTAAACGGAGGCGCAACCTTGTTCTTTAGAATACGAACCCTAACATGGTTTCCTATATCTTCACCATCACCCTTAAGCCCTTCTACCCGCTTGATTTCAAGACGAACAGATGCATAATACTTTAATGCGTTACCGCCTGTAGTTGTTTCGGGGTTACCATACATTACACCGATTTTTTGTCTTAATTGGTTTATAAAAATAACTGTGGTGTTTGTTTTCCCAATAATCCCAGTTAATTTCCTTAATGCTTTTGACATAAGCCTTGCTTGAAGCCCCATTTGCTGGTCTTCCATAGAACCTTCTATTTCAGCTTTCGGAACAAGAGCCGCAACAGAGTCAACAACAATGACATCTACAGCTCCAGAACGAACAAGCTCCTCTGTAATATCAAGTGCTTGTTCACCAGTATCCGGCTGAGAAATAAGAAGCTCATCCACATTAACACCCAAATTTCTAGCATATTCAGGGTCAAGAGCGTGTTCAGCATCTACAAAAGCTGCAATCCCGCCTTTCTTTTGACATTCTGCAACTATATGCTGTGCAAGAGTAGTCTTACCAGATGATTCAGGCCCGTAAATTTCTATAATACGTCCACGGGGAATTCCGCCTACACCAAGAGCAACATCAAGCGCTAAAGCCCCGGTAGGAATAGTTTCTACACTCACTGCCGGCTTGTCGCCTAGCTTCATGATTGCACCTTTGCCAAAATCCTTTTCAATCTTCTCTATCGCAAGCTTTAATGCTTTACTTCTCTCATCAGTATTACTAACTGTTGTTTCTTCCTTTACTGCCATTATCTCATCCTTTTATACTGACTACGCTATTTTTCTATAACATAAAAGTTGTTTCTTCTTCTTTTTTTATGAAAAACCCGCAAATTAGCGGCTTGAAGCTGCTTAGCGCATTCTTTAATTTGAAATTCTCTTTGTTTAATTCATTAACCTTGTTCTTGAGATTTTCATTTTCTGTCTTGCATCTAACAAGCTCTAGGACAACATCATCCATGCCTTCAAGCTTTTCGTCAATAAGCTTAGTCATAGATGTGGTAATATTAGTCTCCATTTTATTGAGGGTCTCTAAAAGGCCGTTTACAACAGCTTGTGAATTTTGTTTTGTCATAGCGGGTAATGTCACTTTCTTTTCATCGTGCTTCATCTCAGCAATTACTGATGATTTAGCATTTCTCAATCTCTTCACTTCATCAACTGAAAAATAAATCTGACCCTTATTGTCACGTTTTGGGGTAACAGATGCTTTTTTACAAAGCTCTACAATCTCTTTGTTGTCTGCATTCAACAATTTTCTTACGTCGTTAGGTAAAAGTACTTTATTTGGATTTGTGTTCATTTCAAAAAATTCCCCTCTTTCTCTATCCAATAGATATTTTAATCAATAAAAAAATTTATTTCCAGCATTTGTAACGATTCTTTAAGTTAGGGGACTATTCACTAACCATTGGCGGAAATTCAAAATAAGAAACAAACCTGCTCTTATACTCATTCAGATTTGTACAATAAGCCTCCAAATCCAAAGAAATCCCTTTTTTCACTGGATAAGATTTAATCCCGATAGCTTTATACATTGCCCTCATAAATACATTTGCAATCGCATCGCTGCCTCTAAGCCAAGGGGTAGAATGTGCAAGAATCCATCTTATCTCTGCAATAGTATTATTAACCTCAGGCAGGTCAGAGGTTTGCACGTCTTTGTGGACAAATCTGGGAAAAATCTTTTTAGAGAGTTCTAAAACCTTGTTTAAGTTTTTATTAATATAGAGTGAAGAGCCATGCTGTATAGCTTTCAAGCCGTCTCCATATACAATTGGTCTTGAAATATCCGGGGCAGATTCTGGTGCTATAGGATGTGAAGCAATATAATCCAGCCTTTTTGCATAAGTTTTGTACTTACCGCTGTTATACGGCGTAGTTAAATCCGCCCCCGTTTGATAAGGCCAGTTTTCACGAGGGACTCTTAATACGCCTGAATACATTCTTTTTACTATATCAATCGTATTATTTTTGTTAGCATTCCTAACCCCAATTGATATAAGCTTTAGGATATTTTCGGCAGAAGTGTCTCTGCGTATAAGACTTACTGCAAGGTCAGCCGTCTGTTTTATGTCTCTAGCCCAATCACGATTTTTTCCATATCCTCTTATCGGTACAAAAAAATCTGCCTGCTTGAACCGAAGTTTAGGCGAATTAATATTGGCTTGAAATGTAGGGGAAGTATTTATAAACATATTTTTTTAAAAACACATAAAAAATTTTTTTGCTTTTCTATATAGCATGCCGGATAAATTATTCAATAAATTTTCTAGAATTTAGTAGAAAATTAATATTTATCTTCCAGATATTTAAGAACGATTTAACATCCGATTGTATACTATTACGCACTCTCCTATTGTAAATCCGACGTATTAATGCTACTCTTAAACTGAAGAGGTTATTATGAAAAAAATTCTTTTTATAATTGATAAAATAGAGCTTAAGTATTTTGAGTTTAATAAATTGGTTACAAACTTTTGGCTGATAAAAGAATTTTTAGAGAGAAAGAATGAGGTTTTCATAACAACAATTGCGAATTTATCATTGAAATCCAATATTGCTTATACGAAGTGTTATGAGACATTTCTTTCAGACAACAATATTTTTTATAAGGACGTAAAGCTTGAAGAGAGAATAGATGATTTTGATATGGTAATGTTTCGTCCTGATCCGCCTGTTGACATTGATTATATAAATGCAACTTATGTATTTGATTTTGTCACAAAGCCCTATGTTATCAATTCTCCACGGGCAATAAGAGATTTTAACGAAAAGCTTCACAGCGTATATTTTAAAGAATATATGTCTGCAAATATTGTAACATCTTCTCTTTATGACATTGAGCAATTTCTGGCTAAATACAAAAAAATTGTTTTAAAACCTTTAAACAGATGTTTTGGCTCTGGCGTTATGTACTTGTATGAAGGAGATCCTAACACAAGGACAATTATTAACACCATGACAAACAACGAAACAACTCTTGTGATGGTACAAGAGTTTATTCCTGGAGTATACAGCGGAGATAAACGGGTTTTAACTTTAGGTGAGCGGGTTCTTAAATATTGTATCAAAAAACTTCCCAGCAAGGATGATTTCAAATTCAATACTCATAATGATAACTTCATTTCAGAAGCTGAGTTATCGGAAGATGAGATAAAGAATTTTACACAAGTTGCCAAGAAACTAAATTCCATGGGGATTTATATGGCTGGTCTGGATGTAATCGACGGCAGGATTATTGAGATTAACGTTACGAGTCCTTGTTATTTTATAAAAGAGATTAACGGACTGTATAATGTTAAGCTTGAAAAAGAAATTTGTGACTTTTTATTGACAGAAACCTTGTTATCCTTATAAAGATATTATATAATTCAATTACATGGTGTATATCAAGATTAAAAGTATGGTGTATACTATTATAAGTGAAAGTTTAATAAAAGAGGGATGATTATGAAAAAGTATTTATTAATATTATTAGCAGCTGTAATATGTGCCTCCAGCACAGGTTTTGTTTGTGCTAAAACAACAACAAACGCATCATTAGCATCAGCTATAAAATTATATAAAGCAAAAAATTATACCCAATCATATATAACACTTAATGATATAGTAAAGAAGGATCCTTCTAATGCAGTAGCTTATTATTATTTAGCCATGTCAGCAGCACAGATAGGCAAAAAGGATGAAGCAATTGCAAATTATGAAAAAGTTATTACACTTGCACCTGATTCTCAAGTTGGACGGTTTGCCAACAAAGGTAAAACTTGCTTGGAAACACCTGATAAATGCGGAGAAACAACAGAAGCTTCTGATTTAGAAGAGTTTATACAAAGCCGTTTTGGCAGCGGACTTTCTGAAGAAGTCAGAAGTGAATATGAAAAACAAAAAATTGAGAACTTAATGAGAGAAATAAACAGAAAGAACGAAGTAGATTCGCACAAGTTCAAGGATTACAAAGACTTTTCGAGCGAAGCTCCGACAAACGATGAAATAGTTTCTGCATTAAGGGTATTGCAAAAAGCCGGACTTAGTGATATCTTAGGCAATAGCAGCCGTTTTAATGAAATGTCTTTATTCACAAACGGTTCAGGCCAGAATAATTCAAACGCAATGTTAAACATGCTTATGGGCAGCAATAATTCTTCCATGAGCCCTGAGGTTATACAGGCCTTATTAACGAATCAATTAACAACAGGTTTTTAGAAAGAGTGAGGATGGAATTAAACACAGTAAGATTTGGTAAAATTGAGATAGAAGAAAGTCGGATTTTTGACTTTGTACTACCAATTATAGGATTTGATAAACAGAGAAAGTTTGTCATATTGGAGCCGAATAAGGATGCATTATTCAAGTGGCTTCAGTCTATAGAGGATCCTGCATTAGCATTCCCTATTATATCGGTTGCAGCGCTGGAATTCGATTACACAATAGATTTATCAGATACCGTATTGGAGAAGTTAGGAATAAGCAATATTGAGAGTGTTCTGGTTATGAATATAACCTCAATTCCTCAAGACAATCCAAAGGGAACAACAATTAATTTATTAGCACCATTAATCTTTAATGTTGATAATAACACTGCCGGTCAAATTGTCCTTTCCGGGTCGGGCTATGACATAAGTTACCCCATGTTTAAATAAGTTAAGTAATTTAAGGAATGAAATGCTCGTAATAACTAGAAAAAATGGCCAAAAAATAATGATTAACGACAATATTGAAATAACTGTTGTCGAAGCCCGAAACGGCGTTTGTAAAATCGCAATTCAGGCAGATAAAGATGTAAAAATATACAGAGAAGAAATTTATCTTCAAATCAAGCTTGCCAATTTAATTGGCAAAAATACAAACACATCTTCTGTTGATTCGGTATCTAATTTAATCAAAGGCGGCACTGTATTAAACGATAAAATTGAGCCTGCTGTTAATGATAGTGAAGAAGAAATCGTTGTTGAAGAAAATAAAACAAAGAAGAATTCTATAAGAATTAATAAAAAGAATGGTTAGTTTAAATAAACAAAAAATATTTTTTTTTATTCTGATTTAACAGAAATTGAGGTTCGGCCTAATACGGTAGAACACGCTTATCTTGCCATATTGAACGACGATTTAAAATCCGCTTACAAGATATTTAGCTCAATAGATTCACCGAGAGCTAAGTGGGGAAAAGTATTAGTATCTACAATTAGAGGTTTTTTAGATATTTACCCGACTTATTTCCAAATCAGAAATTTTTATGAGATTGATTTAGATTTTCTTTTAAAGAACGAAAAACTGGATTATGTAGAACAGTTGTTAGGCGCATTAGATATTTTTTCAGAAATAAATCAGGAGTCATACAAATTTGCAGCCAGAGTTATGTACGAAAACAATCTTCTTTCTGCGGCTTATAATTATATGCAAAAATCCAAAGAAATATATTACAACGATGCGGAATTACAGTTTATGCTTGCCCGATATTTTATTCGTGTACACGATATGGAGACTGCATATTTTTACAATAACGAATGTTTAAAATTGATACCAGACTATTATCCTGCACTCATTATGAAACAAAAAATTGAAGATATAATAGTTTAATAGTATAATGTTTTGTATGAATTCAGACAACTCCGCTAATAACAAGACAAATCCTTTTGATTCGGTTTCTGCTGAACAGGAAAACTTTTTTTTGCAGCCGGAAAATATAACAGCTCCTCATTCGGCGTCTGTTTTAAGGCGTTTGAATGATTATGATAACAATATCTTGCAAAAAGAGGCTTATAGAGATATTAAGAATGAAGTATTTAAACTTGAGTACAAAATTGCTAAAACAGAGGAAGAGCTTAAGTTTATAGAATCTCAAATTCAGGCTGCAAATGATATTCATGATTTTGAAACAAGCGAGGCGCTTTTTGTACGATACAAACAGCTCAAGTATGAATTGTCGGACTTAACAAATTTATATAACGAAACAAGTTTATCGGCAAGGATTTCAGGAGAAATAACAAGTATATTTTCGCCGAAATTTATGAACCATTTTAAAGGTATAAAAAGATTTTTTGAGATGATTGAATCAAAGATTATCGAAAAATTACCGCAAAAACTAGCTTCGTCTATTGAACTGAAAAAAACACTGGATAAACTAAAAACCATTAACAAGAATGTAGATGAGCTTATGACGCTTCAGACTCCATACGGAGAAGCCGGGAGTAAATATATTCAGCTTTCAAAATATATTACAAAAGCTAATTCGATTCATTCAAAGATTTCTAAGAGTTTGAAATAAAGCGTATTTTGTGATACACTTCCTTTGTTATGAAAAGGAAACCAATAATCGCAGTAGTAGGTCGTCCTAATGTAGGGAAATCGACATTTGTAAACCGTCTTGTAGGAAGACGGCAGTCTATTGTGGATGATTTACCCGGTGTTACACGTGATAGGATTTATTTTGATGTAGAATGGCAAAACAGACCTTTCACTGTCATTGATACTGGCGGTATTGTTCCGGGTGATGATGATGAGATTATGGTTTCAATATACGATCAAGCAAGAATAGCTTGTAGTGAGGCTGATAAAATAATATTTCTCGTAGACGGTATGGAAGGAGTGACTCCTGTCGATAAAGATATAGCTAATATTTTACGGCAGTCTGGAAAGCCCGTATTTCTTGCTGTTAACAAAATTGATTCTTACAATCAAATTTCTATGATAAGTGATTTTTACTCACTTGCAATAGGAGAGCCGATTGCAATTTCAGCTCTGCACGGTTCCGGCGGTGTGGGTGACTTGTTAGAAGAAATAACAAAAGATTTTGAAGACGATGATGTGATACAAGAGGACGGAGCTGTCAAAATAGCTATTGTAGGACGGCCGAACGCAGGTAAATCTTCTATCGTTAATGCTCTTTTAGGCGAGAAAAGAGTTATTGTATCAGATGTTTCGGGCACAACAAGAGACAGCATTGACTCAAAATTCATTTATAATGATAATGAATTTGTTATCATAGATACAGCCGGGATTAGAAAAAAATCCAAAGTAGATTACGGCGTAGAAAAATTTGCTGTAGACCGAGCAATTCGTTCAATAAGAGAGTGTGATGTTGCTTTAATGGTAATAGATGCAACAGAAGCCGTAAACGGGATTTCTGATCAGGATAAAAAAATTGCCTCTATTATTACAGAAGCCGGTAAAGGAATGGTTATTGCAATTAACAAATGGGATTTGGTTGAAGATAAAAAATCTAATACTATAAACAAGTTCGAGCAAAAAATTGCTCACGAAATCCCGTTTTTGGATTATGTACCTAAAATTTTCATCAGCGCTGTAACACATCAGAGGTTGAATCAAATATTTACAAGAGTTATTGAGGTTCAGCAGGAAAGAAAAAAACGTGTTTCTACTGGATTATTGAATAAAGTTATCAATGAAGCTTATGCGCTCAATCCGCCGCAAACTATCAGGAATAAACGTTTGAAGATTATGTATTCAACTCAAGCCTCAGTTGAACCACCTTCATTTGTCTTGTTTGTGAATAGTGAAAGCTTAATCAAAGACCATTATAAACGATATATGGAAAACAAGCTCAGAGAAGCATTTGGGTTTAGAGGCACGCCGATAAGGATTAATATCAGAGAACGCTCTGAAAAGAAAAAATAGATTTATTTTATTATAATAATATCGCCTCTTTTTACTTCTTCTGAAAGCTGCTTTATGACTTCATTATCCATTCTTATGCAGCCTTGAGAAATGTATTTCCCGATAGAACTGAGGTTGTTTGTACCGTGGATGAACTCTCCAGTCTGGCTCTGCTCTCCTGTTAGCTGGTCAATCTTATTAAGACAAATTATCTTGGGGCCGTAAGCTCCAGGGTTACGCCGCCGCTTTGTACTTCTCGGCGCTGTTCTATAAGGATAAGTTTCTACGTGAGTCACTATTCTTATTCCTTTTTCCGTAGGAGTAGTTTTTTTCCCGCTTGCAACAGAAAAAGCTTTTTCGGCTTCTCCAAAAGTATTGTATGAATAAAGCGTGTTTGATGATAAATCCACTACAAACTTTGCGGTTTTATCTTCTCCCGCAATATTTATAAAGGGATTAGGGGCGTTTAAGAGAACACTTTTTTCTGATGAACCCTTGGGCGGAATCGGAGTCTCCATTTTAACAAAAGTATCTTTTGCCGGCTGATTAATTACAGCCCTTGCTGATAATACGGGTAAAGTTATTAATGAACAGGTTATTCCTATTTTCTGAATGCTATTTATAATTCTCATACTTAAATAAAACTTATAAAAATAAATTTTGCTATATATCGACACCTGCCATCATGCCAATCAGAGTATCGATTGTGTTTTGCATGCTTACACTGTCAGTAGTTTTCTGCTGCAAGAAAGCGTTTATTTTAGGCATCATCTCAATTGCAATATCCAATTTTGGGTTTGTTCCAGGCTGATACATCCCGACATCAATCAAATCCTTATTCTCTCTATATAACGCCATAATTTTTCTTAATTTGGCAGCAGCCTCTTTGTGTTCAGGGGATGCAATAGAAGACATAAGCCTTGAAATACTTCCCAAAATATCGATTGCGGGATAATGGTTGGCCTCCGCAACTTTTCTGGACAAGAAGATGTGCCCGTCTGTAATCCCTCTTACAGTATCAACAATTGGGTCATTAATATCATCACCTTCAATAAGCACGGTGTAAAAAGCCGTAATAGAGCCTTTAGGGCTATTTCCGGCACGTTCAAGAACTTTTTGAAGCCAGGAGAAAATAGAAGGCGGATACCCTTTCATAGTAGGCGGCTCGCCGATAGATAGACCAACTTCACGTCCGGCCATCGCACAACGGGTAACGGTATCTGTCATTAAGAAAACTTTCTTGCCCTGATCTCTAAAATATTCACAAACAGCAGTAGCTGTTAAAAGACATTTTTGCCTGATTAATGGCGGTTGGTCTCCTGTAGAACAAACAAGAACTGATTTTTTCATACCTTCAGGGCCGAGAGCATCCTCAACAAATTCTTTAACCTCTCTTCCACGTTCACCTATCAGTGCAACCACGTTGACATCAGCATCAGAGTTTCTTGCAATCATACCAAGGAGTGTACTTTTCCCGACACCAGAACCCGCAAATAATCCCATACGCTGACCGCACCCGAAAGTTAAGCAAGCATCAATCGCACGAACACCTGTAGAAAACATCTCTGTAATAATAGGTCTTTCAAACGGCCCCGGAGGAGGCCCTTCTACAGGACGCCATATTGCACCTTCTAAGTTCATAGGCTTGCCGTCTATTGGATCGCCCATAGGACTGATTAATCTTCCTAATAAGAAATCACCGACAGGAATAATAATCGGCTTACCTGTCGTTGTAACAAGACTTCCCTGACCAATTCCTGAACCATCGTATAAAAGAAGAAGCTGAGCAGCATCGCCTTTAAAAGCAACAACTTCTGCCGGTTTCTTCTCTCCATTAGCTGCCTCTATATAACATAAATCGCCTATCTTTAAACCGGGAAGCTTTACTTCTACAGTTAAACCCACAAGCTTTGAAACGCTGCCTTTAAATTGATATAAATCAACATTTTCAATTTTACTATGGACTTTTGTTTTTAAACTATCCAAATATTCCTGATTAACGCCTTCCATACAAGTATTTTATCATATTATCTTGCTATGACACAACTCCCGCAAATAAAAAAAGATATTAAAAACATAATATTACACATCTAAATCTTCGTCAGTTTCATTATCAGGCAAATCCGGCTCAGCAACTTGCTTGGTGAGCTTTTCGTTGAGTTCCTGCAAAGTAATCGATTTATCCATTTTCTTAAGCGCATTAAGTACTGCAATTTTATAATCAGCATCCGCTCTGTTTTTAGGATTATCCATAATTTCACCGATTCGCTGTCCGAGATATCCCATAACAACAACCGCCGGTACTAACAATGCCGCAGTTGTAAGAATAGCGTGCATGTCAATCGTCCCGACTCTTACAATGCTCACGGTGCCTATAACTATCATCGTTATTACGACAAATAATAATCTCGTGTTCTCTGCGTAACCCATTTCTATTCACCTTTTTTAGTAAGGTTTTCCATGTCTTTTTTCATACAGAACTGAACCAAAGTCATTTTATCAATATTACTAAGGCTTATAAAACGGCCTGAAATCGTATAAAGCCCGCTGTCGCTTTTCTCCATTCTTATAAGCTGATATTTGCAATTGATTTCTTGTTCATCACTCAACTTAACAGTAACATCATAGTTTTTTCCCATATCTATATTATCAGCGGTTCTTATTTTCATCCCTCCAGCCGAAATATCAAGCGTACGGACCTTATAAACTTCATCCTGAAATTTCAACTCTAAATCCTCTATAAACTTGATACGTGTAAACTTACGTCTCTGGAGAAATCTGTGTTTTACAGGGTTTGCAATTGTAATGACATTGTTTTCTAAATTTTGTATATAAGATTCAAAATACAAATACCCGTTATCAGTAAAAGAATAAAAGTCGCAAATATGATTAATCAATAACCCCTCAGGTTTGTACTTGAGCTCCATTCTGAAACCATCCATAGAAACTTCCAAAACCTTGCCTTTGTTAGTTTTCTTAAAATCCTGCGGAACTATTGTTACTAATTGATTCTCTTTTATAAGTTCTCTCATATATTAAACCTTTCTATCTTCTAACCGCTTCTACTTTTACCATACCGACAGATTTAACTTTCACATTCGGACTAATTTCATTATATGCCATAATTGCAATTTGAGGATAAGTTCTCTCAACAAGTTTTCTAAACAAAAGCCTTATTGGAGAAGAACAAAGGATTACAGGCTGGTTGCCGGTTGTTGTAATCGCTTTTTCTAACTCTAAATTCATCTTATCAAACATGTTTTTAGTAAATCCAGGGTCAAGCGTAACACTCTGACCGTCAGGGCTGGCACCTTTAGCTATAGTATTTTCTACATCTGGAGCAAGAGTTATTACATAGAGTTCACCCGTATCTGCAAGATTTTGTTTGCAAATATTTCTAGATAAAGCCTGACGTACGTGTTCAGTTAAGAAATTCGGATTCTTATTAATTTTAGCCTGCAAGCTGATTGTCTCAAGAATAGTTTTTAAATCTCTTACTGCCACTCCTTCTCTAAGAAGATTTTGCATAACTATCTGAACATCACCAACGGTAATATCTTTCATAATATCGTTAACATAATCTTCTGAAACTTCTTTCTTGAGGTTATCAATAAGCTGCTGCACATCGTATCTGGAGAGGATTTCTGAAGCACACTTCTTAATAACTTCTGTAATGTGTGTAGAAATTACAGCTGACGCTGAAACAACCGTATATCCTGACATTTCGGCCATATCTTTGTCTTTAGCTTCTATCCATAGAGCCGGAAGCCCAAACGCCGGCTCGATTGCGTGAATCCCGTTAATCGCAAGGTTGCCCACAGGATCACCTGCACACATCGCAAGATATCTTTCTGGATAGACTTCACCCGATTCTAATGCCACGCCTTTAAGCTTAATCTGGTAAGAATTAGGAGAGAGCTGCAAATTATCTCTTACTCGAATCGAAGGAAGTATTATACCCAAATCAAGCGCCGTCTGCCTTCTTATCTGCGCTATGCGCTCAAGTAAATCCCCGCCCATTTCGACATTAAGAAGCTGTACAAGCCTATACCCGACTTCGATTTCAATCGTATCAACATTAAGCAGCTCCATAACGCTTTCTCTTGTTGCTTTTGCCCGTTTTTCTTTTTTACCAAGCTTTTCTTTCTGAGCCTGTTCAATTTTTTGAGCCTCTTGGTTAAGCAAAGCTTCTTTTTTTGTTTTTACTTTAAAATAAGCCATTCCTCCTGTTATTGCGGCAATAGTAAGGAATGGCAGAGTCGGCATACCGGGCACGATGCCCATAAATCCAATAAGTCCGGCTACAACCCCGAGAACTCTCGGGTCAGAAAACATTTCTTTCTTGATATCTTGAGACAATGATTCGTCTTTACCTGTAGCACGTGAAACTATCAAACCTGTAGCGGTTGAGATTAAAAGAGCCGGGATTTGGGATACAAGACCATCACCTACGGTTAATATTGTATAAGTAGAAAGTGCGGTTTGTATATTCATATGGAGCTGAACAACACCAATAATCAAGCCTCCGACAATATTAATAATAGTGATTACGATACCCGCAGTTGCATCACCTTTTACGAACTTGGAGGCACCATCCATAGTACCGTAAAAATCGGTTTCACGCTCAAGCTTGCGCCTTCTTTCTTTGGCCTGGTCTTCGTTTATAAGCCCTGAGTTTAAATCGGCGTCTATACTCAATTGTTTACCTGGCATCTTATCCAATGTAAATCTTGCTGATACTTCAGCAACACGGGTTGCACCGCCTGTGATTACCATAAAGTTGATTAAGACTAAGATACAGAATATGACGGCACCGACAACGTAGTTACCGCCGACAACAAATTCTCCGAATGAGTTAATTACGTTTCCGGCTTCTCCGTAGAGAAGAATAAGCCTGGTAGAACTGACGTTTAAGCCTAATCTAAAAAGGGTTGCAATCAGTAGTACTGTTGGAAAGGACGAATAATCAAGCGGTTCTTGAGTGTATAAACATACAAGAAGGATTACAACCGCAAGTGAAATATTTATAGTAAGGAGAAGGTCTAAAAGCGGCGCCGGAATAGGGATTACCATCATGCAGACGATTACGACCAAGCCTATCGCAAGGACGATATCGTTATTGCTAAGTAGTTTTGATAACTTGCCTAATTCCATCCGTATCTCTTTGCCTTATTAAGACATTCCTCTCCAATACTAATATTTTAACATCATTTGGACAAATATGGCAATATTATTAATACAAGTTTACGAAAGGGGGGGACTAGTGACTAGTGAATAGTAGGTCAGGCATTGCCTGACAAAAACTAAAGAATAGGTGAAGGGTGAGGGGTGAAGGGTGAAGGGAGCATTTTGGAGTTTAGAAGTTTAGGGGTTGAGGGTGACTGGTGACTAGTGACTAGTGACTAGTGAATAGGTGAAGGGTGAGGGGTGAAGGGAGCTTTTTAGGGTTTAGGTCAAGCCGTGTGGTGTCATTGCGAGGACGATTAGGACGAAGCAATCCAGCTGATTAATAACTATTGCATTTTAATCTTAAATATAGAAATATTAGAGTTTAGGGTGACTAGTGACTAGTGAATAGGTGAATAAGTGAATAAGTAAATAAGTTAATAAGCAAACAAGGTTCAAAATAAGAATATTCTTTAGCTTCTTCTAAACTCCTAAACCTCTAAACTCCTCAACCCTGCTATGGCTGTAGGACAAGCATTCCCTGACTTCCTGTCATTGCGAGGACGATTAGGACGAAGCAATCCAGCTGACTAATAACTATTACATTTTAATCTAAAATGCAGTAATACAAATCCTGCCAATCGGGATTATTCAATTCGATTAATTCTAGTTTTGATTTTCTGTTGCCGCCTTTAAGTTGTTTCTCGCGAGCTATTGCAAAATTAATATTTTCATAAACTTCATAATACTGTCTGTTATTCATAAATAAATAATATTAAAATGTAATAGTTAATAATCAGCTGGATTGCTTCGTCCTAATCGTCCTCGCAATGACAGGAAGTCAGGTATTGCTTGACCTATGCCTTAGCAGAGTTTAGGGGTTTAGAGGTTTAGGAGTTTAGAAGAAGTTAAAGAATATTCTTATTTTGAACCTTGTTTGCTTATTAACTTATTCACCTATTCACTATTCACTAGTCACTAGTCACCCTAAACTCTAATATTTCTATATTTAAGATTAAAATGTAATAGTTATTAATCAGCTGGATTGCTTCGTCCTAATCGTCCTCGCAATGACAGGGAGTCAGGTAGTGTTTGAGCTATGCCTTAGCAGAGTTTAGGGGTTTAGAGGTTTAGGAGTTGAGAAGAAGTTAAAGAATATTCTTATTTTGAACCTTGTTTGCTTATTAACTTATTCACCTATTCTCTATTCACTATTCACTAGTCACTAGTCACTAGTCACTAGTCACCCTAAACTCTAATATTTCTATATTTAAGATTAAAATGTAATAGTTATTAATCAGCTGGATTGCTTCGTCCTAATCGTCCTCGCAATGACACCACACGGCTTGACCTAAACCCTAAAAAGCTCCCTTCACCCTTCACGCTTCACGCTTCACGCTTCACCTATTCACTATTCCCATAAACTCTAATATTTCTATATTTTAGATTAAAATGTAATAGTTATTAGTCAGCTGGATTGCTTCGGACTAATCGTCCTCGCAATGACAGGTGACTCCTTGACCTAACCCCTAAAATGCTCCCTTCACCCTTCACGCTTCACGCTTCACCTATTCACTATTCACTAGTCACTACTCACTAGTCACTAGTCACTAGTCACCAGTCACCCTCAACCTCTAAACTTTTCATTTCTTTGGACTATTGTTATCTGGGTTATGGGTTAGTATAATGATTTTGAGAAGATTTGTTATAGAAAGTTACAGGATTAAATCATATGAAAAAATATTTTATATTTGCGTTTGCGCTTGTTTTAACCACTCTTATGGTTCTTGCTGATGATGCGAGGTTTAGTAATGCGTTGAAAAATTGTTCTTCTTATTCTGAAAGCGGGACAGTAAATACTGAAGGTATGGAAGTTACTTCGAATAAGAAAATCCTCGGCTGGGAAGGTGATAAATGTGTTTATCAGGAAAAAGTTCAGTTTTCTGGGATAGATTCTTGTATAACCTGCAAGCTTTCTCGTGCCCAGATTGACGAGCTTGTATCCGTAATGGAAGCTTATGCGCTTGTACAAAAGTATTCGCCTGATAATGTTGACACATCAAGTCTTTCGGCTGTACAAGACAACCCTGTGGTTAAAGCTTGGAATAAATACCTTCAGGATAGTTCCGTTTGTACTATGACAGCTACCCAATTGAATAAATGATAAAAGATTATGATATATTAAAAACCAAGCTTGTTATCTGGGATTTGGATGAAACGCTTTGGGATGGGGTTTTAACTGAAGGCGGTGGAAAATTTAGGCCGGAGATTTTGTCTTTTGTTGAAGATTTAGTAACAAAAGGGATTATGAACTCTATCTGTTCAAAAAATGATTTTGACAGGGTTAGAGAAGAGTTTTTCGGGCTTGGATATCAAAAGTTCTGGGATTATTTTATTTTCCCCTCAATTAATTGGATGCCAAAGGGCGAGAGGGTTAAGAATATTATTGAGAATATGAATTTGAGGGCGGAAAATGTTATTTTTATCGACGATAACCCCGCTAATATTAATGAAGTTAAATTTTATCTGCCTCAAATAATGACAGCTACGCCTGAGCAGGTGCCTAAAATGATTGAGGAGCTGTATCTTGTAAACGAATATGACTTTGAGCATACAAGATTGAAACAGTATAAGCTGCTTGAAAAAAAAGCCGTTGCAAAAGGAGAAAGCTCTAACGAAGAGTTTTTGCGCTCAAGCGGAATAAAAATCTGCATAAAGAATGATTGTTTAGAAAATATTGAAAGAATAAAAAAATTAATCAGCCGTACAAACCAGTTAAATTTTACAAAATTCAGAGACGAGAATATAGAAGAGACGATTAAAAATACAGACTCTGCTTATATTATTGCCGAGGATAAGTTTGGAAACTATGGGATTTGCGGGTTTTATTCTCTGGATAAAAAAGAAAACAAGCTGATTCACTTTCTTTTTTCCTGCCGGATTATGAATATGGGAATTGAGCAGTTTGTTTATTCTCATCTTGGCAAACCTAAATTAGAAATATCGGGAGAAGTTGCTTCATCATTAAACGGTTTGGTTCCTGATTGGATTGAAGTTGTTGATAATCTAGAATTAAAAGAGCCTGTAAAACCTATTAAAAATGATATAAATATTTTATTCAAAGGCCCTTGCGATTTGTATTCGGTTTTGAGTTATATTAATGCAGAATGCAATATTGACACAGAATTTCCCTACTGGAACAAGGATTTAGTCTATGTTCTTGCACATACGCATACTGCTTTTATTGAGCAAACGCATAGATTTTCGCCCGAAAAACTTGCAGAATTAACTAAACGTTTTCCGTTTCCTAACCCGGATGAATTTAAGACAAGATTTTTTGATAAAAAATATAACCTGATTTTCTTGAGCCTTCTCACAGTAACACATAGCGGTTTGTACATAAACAAAAACGACGGAAGTTATGCGTTTTTTGGCTATGCAAACTGTGATATCACGGATGAAAACAATTGGGAGATTATACTTCAAACACTGCCTGAGTGGGCAAAAGAGCAAAACATAATAATGCTTAGAGAATTCAAGCGAGATTATGTCTTTGCCGGAAACCCGCCAATCGATACTATAATAAAGAACTTAAGGTATATAAAAGAAAATACTTCGGCAGATATAGTATTGATTTTAGGGAGCGAAATCCATACTGATAAAATTCTTGCAGGGTATGAAAACATGGCTGAGCGGCATAGACTTCTTAATGAGGCGGTTAGAAAAGAGTTCAAAGATGAATTTGAGTTTATAGAGCTTACGGATTTCATAAAAAACGATGAGGATTATGTTGAGTGCATAAACCATTTTTCAAGACGGGTTTATTCTGATTTGGCGCAAAGAATTATATCAATTGCTAACAAAAAATTGAAACAAAAGCTGGGTTTAAAAATCTGCTTAAGTAATCCGTAGAATGGGAGATTAGTTAAACCTTTTCATAAGCTCTTCTACAATAATCCAGTCTATCGGCTCATCGATTTCATAAGCTGTATATGCCGGCAGCTCATAGTGCGTTATTCTGCCTGACAAACGGCATTTGGATTCTAGAATGTTTTTGACAGAATTAATATAGCACGCTCCGTTTTCTGCAATCAATCCTTCGAAATCCTGTCGCCTCGGCCTGTTTTTGTAGTCATAATTCACAGGAACAATCTCGTCCTCTTTCTCTATCCAATGAAATTGTTTTTCTCTTACTCCTGAAAAAATTGAATCCGCTCCGCTTGAGATAAATTTTTTATACATACCATCTATATGTTCAGCTCTAAGCATTGGAGATGTTGCTTGGATGAGAAATAAATACTCATCTTTATCAGGCTGTTTTTTTTCTATATATTCTAAAATTACACTCTCTGTAGAAGCTGTATCCGTAGAGGTTTGACTTGAGCGCTCAAAGATTTCCAGCTTAGCTCCAAATCCGAAGCCTGCTACAACATTCTTAATCCTGTCACTATCTGTTGCAATAACAATCTTATCAATACATTCAGCATCAAATGCAGCCTTAGCAGTCCAATAGACTAATGGCTTGCCGTTGATTTCTTTTATATTTTTGAGCGGAATAGATTTGCTCCCGCCCCTAACTGGAATAAAAGCGATGTTCATTGTCCTCTTCCTTTATTTTTATTAAATCATACAAAACCTGATTGTATGGTGTTTCAATATTATATTTTTTCCCAAGCCTGATTATTTCTCCCGCAAAAATATCCACTTCGGTTTTTCTCCCCGCAAGAATATCCTGATGCATCGAAGTTTTTCCATCATCACACATCTTGGATAAAGCGTTCAATGCATCTCGCTCAAGATTATCAAGATTGTTTACCCCTCTTTTTTCTGCTATCAAACAAACTTCAGCAATAATTTTCTTTGCAAATCCGATGAATGCTTCGTTTCGCTTCAACTCTCCAAAAGTCATGTTTAAAATAGCAGAAGTTTGGTTAGAAAAAATGTTCATAGTATACTTAAGCCACATTGAGTACAAAATATCGTTTGGGCAAGAATAGTTTATCTCGTACCTCTCAAATAAATCTATAATAATCGGATTTTTTTCGATTACAATTTCTCCTACTCCGTCTTGTGTAACTGAGTTCCCAATTCTTACGGCGCTATGTCCTATAAAATAAGAATGCAGAACAGAGGCTTGAGGATACTCAGATGCAATAATCTCTTCTGAAGAAACTCCATTTAATAAAGAAATAATGATTGTGTTATTTCCAACAAAGTTTTTTATGTTTTTTACAGCACTCAAAAGCCCCTGTGCTTTAGTTGCAATAATAATTAAATCAGCAGTAAAGTCTTTTTTCTCAGGCAAAATGTATTCAAAATCCATTGTCTTGCCGTTAAAAACAGGCTTGTTGTTAGAATATCGTTCTAATCTATCAGAATCAACAAGTATTCTTAAATCACATTTCCCTTTGAATTTTGCTGCATACGTAAGACCTACAGCACCAAGACCACAAATGATAATTTTTTTCATAAAAATATTTTATATAAAAATCTTTGTTAATACAAATTTGTTATTAAACCTTGAGAGGCGCCGGCTATTTAGCCGGCGCCTCTCAAGGTTTATAAATTTTATCCTTTACACTCTGTCTTTGATTTCTTTTTCTATTTGAGAAATGAATTCATCAACAGGAACTGTGCCTACTTGGCCGACTCCGCGTTTTCTTACAGCAACAGAGTTTGACTCGATTTCTTTATCGCCGACTACACAGACATAAGGTATCTTTTTGTCTTGCAGTGATTCTCTTATTTTGTAGTTCATTGATTCAGACCTGTCGTCGAGCTTAACTCTTATACCGGCAGAGCGCATTTTCTTGTAGACTTCTTCTGCAAAATCCACATGTTT
>CALUSJ010000114.1 GCA_944323405.1 Candidatus Gastranaerophilales bacterium | reverse complement strand
ATCAGATGAGAGCGCTTATTTATGAGAAAAAAGATGACGGATTTAATGAGCATGTAAACTGGGGTAAATATAATATTTTAAGAGGCGAAAGAGATGTTGCGCTGAATGAATACCTGACGGCTTACAGGTTCGATGACAAAAATATAGATTTAATTGAGACAATTGCAGCACTGCTGGAAGCCGAAGGCGATAAGACTAAGGCAAGTGAGTTTTATGAAAGGTTAGCGGATGTTGACCCTAAAAATAAGCTTGCGCTTGAAAAGCTTGCAGAATTTAGAGAATCAATAGGCGATAATTATGGAGCAATCGAATATATGGATAAGCTTAAAGAGATTGATCCAAGAAACAAATTTGTGAATGACAATTATGCAAAAATAAAAGATGCGGCTGAAAATGGCGGTTTTATTTCTATATTCAAAAAGATTTTTGGGAAACGCATGGGCTAGAAATTTATAGGGTTAATATGATATAATTATAATAGAAGAAATATTTAACCTTCTCTGGAACTACGAGTGATACAATAGTATGAATAGACAAAATAAAGCATTTACTTTAGTAGAAATGCTAGTGTGCTTGGGCATTTTAGGTGTACTAGCGGCTTTAACGCTGCCTGTAGTAGTAAATATAAGGCCGGACAGCACAAAAATTGCATATCTAAAAATATATGATTCATTCTCAAGTACAATACGAGACTTGAGTTCAAATACAATACTCTTCCCGGCTTGTCAAGATAATGTTAATTGTATTGAAAGACCACTAATTAATACTAGCGGCAGAATAACCCGTTTAGGTTATGAAATCCCGAGTGGAAATACAAAATTATGCAAGCTCGTAAGCGACAGAATAACAACATATTCAAATGACATAATAGATACCGCTTGTGAAAATATATCAGGCTATGTTTATTCAGACGATACCTTTGACGCTAACGCAATCCACACAAGGCGTGGATTAGACTATATAATTACAACAACGCTGAATAAAGCGGATAGGATTCAATATCAAACAGATATTTATTTTGACATCAACGGCAGCAAAGGCAATAATTGCATTTATAATGCAGAGACTTGTCCTGAGCCTGATAGATTCAAACTTATGGTCTCAGCAGACAGTAGAGTAATCCCGGCTGATGCAGTAGGACAAAGATATATAGTCACTAGAAAAAATTTACAAAAAACACCCGTTGAAGTCCCAGAAGGCACAACTGCTGTAATTGCACAGCTAAGAGATGAGCTTCGTGAATTCGACCCAATACCTTGCTCTTTCGATGCTGCTTTAGATGGAAACAATAACAACGGCGGAAATAATGGAGCCGGAGGGAATAATGGGGCCGGAGGAAATGGCGGGAACAACATCGGAGACGATAACAACGATGATAACGAAAACAAGGGGTTTGCCTGCGGCAGCACTTATGACAATAAATTTGTTAATTGTATTTTTTCATTTGCACAATACTATGATAATTTTGAAGCGTACGCTGACGGAAGAATTATAGGTGATATTCCTGAGCGCAATCAAGATAACACGTGGGGAATTGGCAAAGGTAATATTAAACTAGAACGTGATAAACTAATGCACTTTTATTATTTAATGCAGCCTGCTACAACTAATTTGAATATTGTAACAGGATACTACATGTACAATATGTATTCTGGAGATAAAGTCGATTCTTATAACTATGATCAAACACGGCATTTTTATCCTTCGTATGTAAAAATAAAGAATAATCTTGTAGTATTGAATTCTCTTCCAGTAAAAGATTTCCCTATTTGGGGTAATTGTACAATTCCTGCCGGGCAGCAGTACTGTACGGAAGTTTTAACAGGAAATTATGAGCCGACAGAACAGTTATATAATTCGAGAACTACTTGTCAGTTTTACGAAACCGCACCGTCGCCGCCGCATAAGAATTGGGACGGTGAAGATAAGATATCCGAAATTTATCTAAAACTAACTCCCGATGTAATATATATAAACCCTGATACCAATGATAAAAATTTAATAGATAGCTATAACAATAATTTAGGACGTATGTCACAAGGATTTCTTACCGCAGATAATAATAATATTTATGTTTATAACAAAGATTTATTAACAGAATCTAATGTGGTTTATAGTGATGAAACTCCGGGATATTCCCAAAACTATAGTTTTGGATCATATTATTTGTCACTATATACTTGGCCCCCTAGTGACGATTATACCTTGCAACAGGTGGCTACCTATGTCAAAAATGTTGCTAAAACCAGCGATGCTGACTTGAATAATAGCGGTGCAAGACAAATATATGACGCTTTAAAAAAAGCACTGGACTTATAGCAGGAACTTTGCAATTTTAATAAATTGTATGAATTTTGTTATCTTTATTCAAGGTTATATTAAAGCAATCTTGTTTGCAATTTGCCAAGTCAACTATTAATTGTGGAGCTTGAATATTTTCAACTGAGTATTTATTAATCTCTACAGGACTCTTAAATTCTCTGTTCAAAGCCTGTTTTAATTCATTTAGTTTATTTATAAATTCTGAACCTACAGCTCTGGAAGAATGAATATCATTTTCTTCGCCATATTCTTTTACATCAGGTAAAACTACCCTTTCCATAAACCTTAAGTAACTGTGTAGAGTAAATATATTCTTATTATTCTCGTTTCCATAATACAAGTTTATTAAGTGCTGCATTTTTTTAGTATTATATATATTACCATTCATATCACTAAGAAATTCTTCCAAATAAGGATATGTATCAGAGTGTTTATATAATTCAGCTTCTATATCTTTTGTAGTGTAACTTGAGCTATCATCTGACAACAATGGCTCGTATTTACCATCATTTATATAGAAGAATAAATTGTTAATAAGGTTAAAGTTTTTACTAAAAGCGGGATATGGCAATTTTACCTTAAATATTTCCGGCGTTAGAATTTCAAATTCTTTTATTTTTGTATCACGCTTTAATTTACTCAAGCTCTTTATTGATTCATCACTCACGCCGCTATAGATTAAAGAATTATACGTATTAAAATCCAATCTTTGCCTGCATCCGCTCTTATCCCATTTTTTTAGAGCGTCCATGCTTATCATTTTATTTGTTATATCTGTGACAAATTGCTGTGCTGAATCATCATCCTGATTCTTTAACTCATTATAAATATCTGATATCTCATATAAAACATCGCTATAATTTCTGTTTATTCTAGAAAATAAAAGCTTTTTAATGTTTTCATCTTGAATTTCTTTATTAATACTAGCTATAAATGCCTTTACCGCATTTTGTTTCTTTGAATTCTTATCATCTGTATTTGCAATTTCTATATAGCTATTTTTAATATTCTTGTATGATTGCAATATATTTAAGCTTTCAGAATCAATGTTTTCAAAGATTTTAGCTTCTTTTGCAGCTGTAGATTCTGCATACTCTTTTTCAGACAAATAAGATTTTTCATACAATTCCACAATACATTTAAACTGTTCCGAATCAGAGCATTTAGCCAAATCTGTACACAAATTTTGAACAATTGCCTTATTTACAAATAATTTACCTTCCGTAGAATAATGCTGCCCTTTATAATTCACACCGCAGAATTTATTATAAAGCTTATACGCACCATCGCTATATGATTCTTCCAATTTCAATTCATTAATTTTATCTCTAATAGTATCAACCAAGTTAATTTCAAAATCTGCCTGCCGCCCTTTATGTTTTTTTATTTTATCTGCCGGCGTCTCATTAGAAGATAATAAAAGATGATTATCAGTTAATAATTCAGTTATTTGTACAGCAGCTGAAGTTACAAGTGACGCAATAACTCCAAAAAACACCTTCCTTTTATCAGGATCAGAAAATTGTGTTTTAATTTTCTCTGCAAACTCTCCTTTTCCACTGCCATCTTTTAGCTCATTAAAAATTCCTTCAGAAACTTTTTCAAAAATATCTTTATCCAATTTCACTCGAGACGCAAACACAGGAGAAGTTTGGTTGTTATTCAATGTTTGATTTGAACTAATTCTTTGAATTGGTGATAATATTTTCATAATAAATCCTTTAATGACTACACTTTCTACAGACATAAAACATCTCAATAACAAAAATTGCTTATTCAATTAAGTTTTGTAACAACAAATAAAAAATGGCGCATATTATATCAATATCGACTAGTTAACGGATTTATTTATTAGAAAATAGGCTAAAATATAGATTATGGATTATGATTATAAATTATTGATGGACAAAGCAAAAGAAGCCGCTAAAATGTCATATTCCCCTTTTTCAAAATTTGCAGTAGGAGCAAGCGTACTAACAAAAAACGGGAAAATATACACAGGCTGCAATATTGAAAATTCGTCTTTTGGAATGACTATTTGTGCAGAAAGATGTGCAATTTTTAAAGCTATCTCAGAAGGCGAAAAAGAAATTCTTGCAATAGCAATATATTCTCCTAATGAAGATGATTGTTATCCTTGCGGAGCCTGCCGTCAGGTAATGTACGAATTTCAGGGTGAAAATGAAATTACTGTTATAACAGAAGAAAAGGAAAATTTAAATATAAAAAAACTGAGCGATTTTTTACCATACGGATTCAAAATCCACGGATAGAAAATAAGATATGTATATTATTGAACTTTTTATAAAATGGCTTAACAAAAACAAAAGAGGATATGGAGCCAACCCGGAGAATATTTTTGCAGCAAAGAACATGCCACCAATAGAGGATGAAGCTTTGAGGTGCGAACATAACTTTATGCCTGTAGATAGTACTGGTACAGTACTGGCTTGTACTAAATGCGGGTTTGTAGTAAAAAAGAGGGAAGAGCTTAAAAATAAAAGGTGTTAAAATATGACAAAATTCTTAGACTTTATATCATCCAAATCTTTTAGAAATGTAATGTGTTTTATTTTATTTACATTCTTAATGACTGTAATAATTTCTTCTCAAAACTTTTTTTTCCAAAAAGTTATAGAGAATGGTATTAGTAAAAAAGATATTATTGCTCAAAAAGACATTAAAGTTATAGATACTGTAAAAACGGAAAGACACAAAAAAGAAGTAGCGCAGAATGTTGAACCTATTTTAACACAGGCAGAAGATGAATTTATTACAACAAGTCTTATTACATTACAAAACTCTGTAAAAAAAATTAGAGAAAAAAATGCCAGCGAAGAAATAAAAACAGATGAATTAAATGTTTTATTTGACGAATCAGGGAAAAAAGGACTCGTTGAATTCCTGCTGAAAGCCAATGATGACGATTTACAATCTGTTTTTGACAAATCAAAAATTACACTAACCTCCGTCTTAAATGCCGGCGTTTCAAATAAAGATTTCGACAACAATAACGTCACAGAAATTATAAAAAGGAATTTGCCCAACAATGTTCCAAGATATCAGGGCACTCTTATTGCAGGAATATTAAATCAAATAATCGTACCAAATCTTGTTGTAGATGAATTTGCAACAGAAATTGCTAAAAAAAATGCTCAAAATGCAGTAAAACCATATGAAGTGGTGTTCAAAAAAGGCCAGAAAATCGTATTTGAAGGAGAGCCAGTAACAAAACTTAAACGAGATGCACTCAGAGCTGCCGGCTACAACGTTTTAGAAATAAACTACATGGGAATTCTCGGAATGTTTGTATTGGTAGCATTCCTTACATTCGTATTCTTACAATATGAGAAAAACTTTGAGAAACAATACTACAACACTAAATATATGATGATAATGTCAACATTTACATTAATAATTACATTTATCTCAGTATTGCTTCCTACAGGATTTTCACCATACATTATTCCAATACCTGCGTATACAATACTACTTTCTATTTTTACAACACCAAGAAACGCATACTTTGCCTCAACCATTGTACTGGCTCTAATTGCAATAGGTATGCATTGGAATATTGAAGTAATTGTATCATTTATGCTTTTAAATACTGTTATTATGACAGCTGTATCAAAATTAAAATTTTCAAAACGTTCAGATCTCTTAATTGTGAGCGCAAAAATATCTCTGGCCGGAGTTTTAATCTCAGGGGGCATATATTTTCTGGAAAAATACATGATGGATATTGACAACCTGCTTATACTAAGAGATTTAATATATATGCTCGTTAACTGCTTTGTAATAAGCGGAGTTCTCATTTTAGGCATACTTCCTATTATAGAGAATTTATACCGTGTAATGACCCCATACGGATTAGCAGAGCTCGCTGATCACAACCAGCCCTTGCTGAAAAAATTAATGCAAGATGCACCTGGAACATTTAACCACAGCTTAACCGTTTCACACCTTTGCGAAAGCGCTGCTGAAGCAATCGGAGCTAACCCGGTTTTGGCAAGAGTAGGTTCCATGTACCACGATATAGGGAAACTGCTTCGTCCTATGTTTTTTGTTGAAAACCAATCTTTTTATGGTATCGAAAACCCTCATAAATCTTGTACACCAAGATTTAGTAAAATGCTAATTACTGCACACCCGAAAGACGGTGTAGAATTAGCAAAAGATGCCCATCTTCCACAAGTTATCAACAATTTTATACTCCAACATCACGGCACTAGTTTAGTAAGTTATTTTTATAACGAAGCTTTAAAAGAAGAAGGAGCTGAAAATGTTAATGAAGAACAATTCCGCTATCCAGGCCCAAAACCGAATATGAAAGAAACCGCTATACTAATGATTGCAGACGCTGTTGAATCTGCTGTTAGAGCCGCTAAAAACCCTTCTAACGAAGAGATAGATGCTATTATCAATAAGATTATTAAAGAAAGACTCAATGACGGCCAGCTTTCAGATTCACCGCTTACCTTAAAAGATTTAAAAACTATTGCTGAAACTTTCTCAAGAATGCTGAGAGGGATGCACCACAAAAGAATCAAATATCACAATGATTTGGTTCAGGAACTAGATAAAAATAAGCATAGTCATGATATAATACAACCATCCCTGGATAAAGATTTGGAATCCAAGGTTAAAGAGTTGGAACAGAAAAAGAACGACAATAAAGAATGACTATAATTAATGTATTTACAGAAAATATTTTTGATAATTGGAAACCTGACGAAAAAGATATAATTATTAAAACAAAAAAAATGCTGGAGTTTTATATATCAACTCTTTTTGATAAAACTTGTCTTAAAAATAAAAACTTCAACACAATTACTTTAGATATCGTTCTATGCGATTCTTCTAAAACACATGAATATAATAGAGAATACAGAAGCAAAGACTACCCAGCTGATATAATAACATTTGCAATATTTGCTGATGATGAAAATAGTTTTATATTTGATGGAGAAATTAACCTCGGTGAAATAGTTATTGCACTTGATAAAGTTATTGAAGGAGTAAATAGAGATATCAGCAAATCTAAAAATAAAGAACAAGAGTTATATTTTTTAATAAGCCACGGATTGATGCATTTGCTGGGATTTGACCACGAAAGCGAAGAAGAATACAATTTTGTTATAGAGGAACAGCGAAAAGCTTTGGAGAATATCGGTTATGACAAAATTTAAGTCACAAGGATTTAATAATACTTTTAAAAATGCCAGAAAAGGCTTTAGGCTCGTGTTAAAAAGCGAAATGAACATAAGAGTACATGTAATTATTGCCACACTTGTAATAATATTAGCGTCCTTGCTTAAATTTTCTGCAATAGAATTTTGCCTGCTCTTATTTATGATAGCACTAGTAATCGTTGCTGAAATGCTAAATACCGCAATAGAATTTGCTCTTGATTCAATATATCACAATAAATATTCAAGAATGGTCGGTATGGCAAAAGATATTTCGGCCGGAGCCGTCATGTTTGCATCAGTAATCAGCGTTATTGTAGGCATTCTACTGTTCGGCAGCAAAATATTAACAATTAATATTTGCTAAATCATTAACATCTGCCACTTGAAATTCTGTTATGCTTGTTTTATCATAAATTTGTACACATGAAATGCTGAAAAGGTGGTGAAATATAAATGGCAGAAGTTAAAGTGGGCGAAAACGAAAGTATCGAAAGCGCTTTAAGACGATTCAAGAAAAAAATCCAGAAAGCTGGTATTTTGTCTGAAGTCAAAAAACGTGAAAGATACGAAAAGCCCAGCGTAAGAAGAAAACGTAAATCAGAAGCTGCTCGTAAGCGTAAAGTATAAAAAAAAGGACGGTTTGTCTCTCGGCAAGCCGTCTTTTTTTAGGTAAAGCCGTAAATATCAACCAATATTCAAAAGCCGTAAATTAGGAACTATAGCCTATTCGGCTTATATTTTTTTACTTGCAAAACTTATATGTTTATAATAGAATCATTCTATGGCGACATGGCCAAGTGGTAAGGCAGAAGCCTGCAAAGCTTTTACCCCCGGTTCGAATCCGGGTGTCGCCTTTTTTATTTAGGAACCAAATCACAAATCTAGAGCTGTATGGAAAATATAGAAATAAAACGCTTATGGGAGCAAGTTAAGGAAGAACTAATCGGAGTTTTGCCGGAAAACACTCATCCTTGGATTTATCCGCTTGAGGTCTCGGGATTTGATAAGGGGGTTATGACTGTTGTAACCGGCCAGATGATTGGGCGTGATTTGCTTAGAAAGAACCATTTAGAGCAAATGAACAGCGTCTTAAGCCATATTACTAAAGATCCTGCTGCGAGATTTGTTATTATATATGACGAAGATTTTGCAAAGAAATTAAAAAAAGAGTCCGAAAGATATCAAAAAAAAGCAAACAATGCTGTATTAAAAGAACAAGCTCTAGAAAATTTGAGCAATATGCAATCTGCTTCTAATCTAAATTTGAAATATAAATTTGAAAATTTTGTTATAGGAGATAATAGTAAATTCGCATACTCTGCGGCTATGGCGGTTGCTAAAAATCCGGCAGGCAAATACAATCCGTTGTTTATATATGGAAACTCAGGGCTTGGCAAAACCCACTTAATGCAAGCTATTGGACATTATACTATATTTAATAATCCTAAGTTAAAAGTTAAATATACAAAAACTGGTGACTACATTAATGATTTTATAACTAATTCCAGAAAGAATCTAAATGACTCTGTTGAGAACATGTCAAAGTTTAATAAAAAATATACAAATATTGATATTATTTTAATAGATGACATTCAATTTATAGAATCAAAGACAAAGACAATGACACAAATGCAGCATACCTTTGACAGTTTATACAACAAGGGGAAGCAAATAGTCATAACATCCGATAGACTGCCTAAGGATATTCCGACACTAACAGCAGCGCTTTGCTCCCGATTTGAAATGGGGTTGATGGTAGAAATAACGCCTCCTGCTTTGGAGACAAGATTTGAAATAATAAAAAAACTGGCGCTGGAAAATGATTTAAAATATGAAGAAGATGCTCTATTATATATCGCCAGAAATTTTTCAAATAATGTCCGAGAGTTGGAAGGTGCATTTACTAGGGTTTGTGCATATGCAGAACTTACAGGGCAAGAGCTGACTCTAAAACTTGCTCAAGAAGTTTTGAAGTGCGAAGATGATGTTCAGGAAATCGGATTTGACACTATAGCTGGTGTCACAGCTGGTTATTTTGATATTGATATTAAAGATATAAAAGGCTCTGCAAGAGGACAAAAAGTTTCATCTGCAAGACATATTGCAATATATTTATCAAGAGAAATTACACAACAAAGCTTTGTTAACATTGCAAAATTTTATAATAAAAAACACACAACAATAATGTTTGCATACGAAAAAATCCGCAAAGAGAAAAGTACTAATCAAGAAATATCAACTGCTCTTAGGGAGATTAGACAAGCATTAAAAGTTTTATAACCAAACGGGTACTCGTTTTTGTATAAGATTTGTGATACATAATATATTGTAGATAGGGACGAGTCGATTCTTAAACTTTATCAGAATGGAGTAATTTTATGTTAGATAATATAAAATATTTAATGTTTTTAAAGTCTGTCGACAAATATATTGCCGAAAACAATTACGACTTAGCTTTAGAAAGATTAAACTTCTTGATAAAAGAAGAATACAAACCTTCTGAAACTTTTTTAAAAAGAGGAAAACTCTGTCATAAGCTGTTAATGCTTGAAGATGCTTATTCAGATTTCACATACATAATTACCCACTGCGTAAAAAAAGAAGAAGCATACTATGAGAGATTAAAGCTAAACCTAGAGATTTCAAACTATTATGAAGCAATTTCTGATGCAAATAAAATTCTTGAATGGGACAAGGATAATTTTGAAGTAAAACGAATTAAATTTCTGAGCCTTGTTTATTCAAGCCAGGAAAACATTGCACAAAACTACATTCTGGAAATCTTTGATTTTAATAAATACAAAGTCATACAATTTTTATTTAAAGAAGTTGCCAAAGCTCTTGCAGCTGACGAACTCGCAAAAGGACTCAAACTCCTTAGCGTTATTGATATGATAGACAAAGACAATCCGATTAAGCTTCTTGAAGAATCTAATATTTATGGGATTGCTAACCAAAAAACAAAGCAAAGTGAGATTCTCAAAAAGATAGAATCTGTCTTTCCTAAATACTTTATTTCACATTTTCGATATAGTGACATGTATCAGGCCAAGGACTTAATGGAGATAT
The DNA here is from genome assembly GCA_944323405.1 of Candidatus Gastranaerophilales bacterium. GTDB lineage: Bacteria > Cyanobacteriota > Vampirovibrionia > Gastranaerophilales > Gastranaerophilaceae > CAG-196. Next base: position 9,132 of record CALUSJ010000114.1, on the reverse strand, counting down.
CTTTTCTTCTAGAACTCAAAATATTTGATAAACAGAATTTATTTGCTTATCCTATGCATATTTTGGAAGGGTACAAAAACCATATTGAAGGACATATAATTGATTCAAAAGAATGTTTTGAAAAAGCTATAGAGGTCAATCCTCATAAGCCTGAAGCATACGTACTTCTTGCGCAGACATTACAGTTAATGTCCGGCTATGATAATCCTGAATATAGAAAAGATGCCGAAGAAAACTATAAAAAAGCTTTAGAAATATACAGACATGATAATCTTACTGATAAAGTAGAAGAGATGCGGCGCCAGATAAAACATCTTAATTCTAACTTACTTCTCAGGTAAATCCCAATTATTGTATATATTCTAATCTGTTTTCAAAATCGAATCAATATAACTATCTTTAACACCTTTATAATTAATTTTTGAAGAAGTTATTGGCTGCCTATAGTCGTATTTATTAATAGAGCGTGATTCCACAATAACTGAAGGCGGCAATATTGACCATTTATAGAGAGCAGTGGACATTCTTCTAAAAAATTTGTCAATCCACTCTTGTTTTTGTTCTTTTGTAACTTGATTGTGCGTCTCATAGACAAATTTTGTGTTTAATAAATCCTGATACCCTTCATTTTTATTTTCAATCCTCCAGATTATTTCATCCAAAAACTCATATGGCATAAGTGCATCTTCCGCAATCAAAGGTTTTCCAGTTTTAGGGTCAATAGCAAGCTCAGCACCCGGCTTTTTCAAAATAATTGCCTCGGGTATAGCATTTTTCACTTCTCTATTTTTGTTAAGCCATCTTGCAAATGCAAACAATTTTGTTTTTGGAACATCAGCAATTGGAGCAAAACCTCCAGACATATCACCATTTATAGTTGCATACCCCATATAAAGTTCAGATTTATCAGATGTTGCAATTGGAATACAGGAAGAGAACTCATTGCTTATCCCCCACAAAAACATTGCTCTTGAGCGTGCCTGAATATTGTCAGGCGTAAATGATGTTTTGAATCTTCCATCCCAATTTTGTTCTATAACAGCAAATAGCTTATTTAGAGACTCCGTAGTTGTTTCTATCATTGGCTTAATTGAAGCTTCTGTAAAATTAATACCGAGATTATTGGCTAATTCTTCTGCATCAGAACGGCTTTCACGGCTTGTTATTTTAGAAGGCATCGAGATTCCGTAGACATTTTCTTTCCCTATTGCATCTGCAAGAAGTACAGCACAAATAGTAGAATCTAAGCCCCCGGAAAGCCCGAGAACAGCACGCTTAAACCCGCATTTTCTAAAATAATCTCTTATTCCTTGGATAATTGTTTTGTATGTACGTTCTAAATCGGATTCATACTCAAGGGTAAAAACTTTTTGTTCAGTTAATGATTTATCAAGACCTTTTGTTAGGGGATAAATTTTACCTGTATTCTTCAAAGGATTCACTATTAAAAGCTGTTCTTCAAAAGATTTTGCCCTTGCGATTAATTCTCCGTTTGAATTAAATACACGGCTTGAACCGTCAAAAGAACTGTTATCTATTGCACCGACTTGGTTCACATAAACAATCGGCGTTTTGTATTTCTGAGCAATAAAAGATAGCATATTGTGCTTTAACTGTTCTTTTTTAGCTCTCGTTGGAGAAGCAGAACAATTAATAAAAACAGCTGGCTTTTCTTCTGAAAGCTCTTCTATCGGGTCTTTTTCGTAAAGATGTTTTTCAAAAAATTCTTTATTGTTCCAGCAGTCTTCACATATAGAAATCCCGTATTTCTCAAAAATTTTAGAAGAAGGCATAATGTTTTCTCTATCAAAACAGCCTAACGTTTCTGGCGGCTGCACTCCGACAACAGGAGACGGTTCAATATACCTATAATCATTAAATTCCGAATAATTAGGAAGCAATGATTTTCTAACGATTCCGGCTATTTTCCCTTCCTTAAGTATTGCAACCGAGTTAAAATATTTTTTGCCTTCTGCCTCTATTTTACGTGGTTCAATAAAACCAACGAGAGCAGTAGTTCCCCGAGTAATCTTGGCAAGACCCTTGAGCCATTTTATATTCTCTTCTACAATCACTGGATGCCTGTCTATTGTATCTTCTATTGGATATCCCATTAGAGCAAGCTCAGGAAAAACTATCATCTCCAAGCCTATTTTACAGGCATATTTAATATATTTAGCAATCTTTTTAGCATTGTATTCAATATTTCCGGCTATTGGATTAATTTGAGCCATTCCAATATAATCCCCTGCAGCTGTAATACTTCGTATACTATTTATTATATTATCTGGGATTTCTTCACCATGTGAAAACTTTTTATCAACTATTTCGGATAGCGTGTATAAATTATCAGTCATTAATCTTAATCTCCAATACAACGATTATACATTGCATAGATTTTAAATGCAAAAGCCTAAAACCAGCTTGCAAAATTTAATCCTACTGATATACTGCCGCAAGAACAGGTGCGACTGGTTCTTCAAAAGTACTTTGTATTCTATATTGGGGAATTATAAAGACTATATTTCTTAGTTCTTCCTCTGCAGCTGAAGCATAAATTGCACCACAATGCGAATCTATTATTTTTTTTACTAAATATAAACTGATATCTTGCCCGACATTTGTGTATTTTGGGATTCCTTCAAAGTAATTATATTCAAACATAGTTGCGCATTCTTGACTGCTTAGAGTTCGACTCTTCAAAATTATGGAAAATTTTATTAATTCATCTTTTAGGGACAAATTAACCATAATAACTTCTCCCTTGTTAGAATATAAAATCACTGCGGATAAGAGAGTTTTTATAGCCTTTTTTAACTCACCTCTATCAGCTTCAACTATTACTTTGTCTGATGTCGATATATATGAAAAGCGTACACCTCGCTTTCTTGCATCCTCTGACAATTCTATAAAACTTTCTAACACTAATTCTGAAATACTAATTTCTTCATAACTCAGAACGTATTCTTTAAGTTCGTATTTATAAGTAGTAAGTATCATTGAAATCATCTCAAGAACATATTTACAGGAGTGCTCTATTTGAGAAATCAATTCTTCTTGTGCATAACTAATTGTCCCAATAGTTTCGTGTTTCAAAAGCTCTAACCCTCTTAACTGCGCAATAGTAGGAACTTTCAAGTCGTGCAATAATGTCTCTGCAAAATAATTCTTTTGATTAATTAACTGATCTTGAAGAGTTTGTACTGTACTTGTTTCTGAACATACCCTTTTTTCCAAAACTTCTAGCTTAAATAATATGGTTACACTCAGTGCTAATATAAAAACAAAAGCAATAGTGTTATATTCTGTCAAATATAAAACTGATAAAGACGAAAAATAGACAATAATAAATATTAAACCTTTTATAATACCCATCATCGATATTCCTATATTCTTATACTTAACTTTATATTGATTGTATTGAACATATTACACTAGTAAGTTTTGAATATAAATTGCCTAATTGGGTATATTTTGTACTAATTTTATTATTTTTTTGTGCAATTTCACATTATGAACTCTCAAAAAATCTACTCTCTTTTTTATAAGCGGATAAGCTACAGCAGCAGAAAGAGAATCCTTTAAAATATTGTCCTGCTCAGTAATTCCAAGCAGACTTTTTCTGGATAATCCAACCATTATGGGAGTTTTTAAAGAATAAAATTCTTCTATTCTATCAAGTATCATAAAATTATCTTGAGTTGATTTACCAAAACCTATTCCTGGATCGATTATAACCTCTTTTATACCTTTTTCTTGAGCAAGTTCTATTTTACTTCTTAGAAATAGAAAAATTTCTTCAACAACATTTTGATATATAGGATTATTCTGCATTAAATCAGGCGTTCCTTTTGAATGTTGAATAATAGCTGCAGCATTGTGTTTTGTGATTATATCCGGCATACGATGGTCAAATTCAAACCCCGAAACATCATTAATAATAGCAGCACCATTATCTAGCGCAAAATCTGCAACAACAGAACAACGAGTATCTATACTTATAGGTAATGAGATATTTTCTTTATTCACAAATTCTAATATTGGTTTTAGCCTTGCAATTTGTGTTTCAGAAAGCACTGGCTGAGCGCCTGGCCTCGTGCTTTCAGCACCAATATCAATAATATCAGCACCATCATTTATTAATTCTACAAGATGACGTTTGGCATCATCTGGATTATAATACAAGCCCCCGTCAGAAAAAGAATCTGGCGTTATATTTAAAATTCCTGCAAGCTTTGTTACTCTTTCCTGCTCAGATAAAAAATCCAGAATTTCATTTCCTAAAACCTTTAACTTAAAAGGTTGATTCTCTAACTTTTTGGCTATTTTTTTCAGTTGGGAAATACTTCCGCATAAAATAACATCTGATTTATTTATTTCACCAGTTATTATATTTTTATGAATTCCGCAGTCAGCCCCAAATATTAATGCTGTTTGCTTAAGAATATTTGCCTGAGCTATGGTTAAATCAAAAATTTTAATATTCTTATATTTGTACTTTTCACAAGCTTTATTTATATAAGAAGAATCAAAACCTATTTGGTTCAATTCTGATAATATATTGGATTCTGAAACTTCCTTCATTAAAAATTTATTCATGCGAAGATTTTAACATAAATAAAAAGTTTTAAACATCAATTAAATGTAGTGAAATAGCTTTAACAACAGCCTGCACCCTATTATGAGCATTGAGTTTTTTATAAATAGATTCCAAATGAGCTTTTGTCGTAGCGATAGAAATATTAAGCTCTTGAGCAATCTCTTTGTTAATGCGACCTTGAGCTACCAACTCAAGAACACACAGCTCTTGTTTTGTAAGTTTACTTGTCATTCGGAATCCTCATATTTATCTATATTTAATTTTTATATAATTATTTCCAAGTGTCTATCAGCCATTTGGCTATTTTTGACAGCAAACTGTATCCAGCTTCAACAGGCTTATTTAGCCTTCTAACAGCTTTGAATTATTGTTGTACCCTATAATACCAACTGCTAAAATCAGAAAAAACTGGTTTTCCATAGGTTTTACTTGTTTAGATATTTTAAACCCTGCCTAGAATCACGTTTTTCAAGCTCTTTATCTATTTTATTCAAACAATCCAGCTTTTTCCCAATCCACCTTGGCGCAATTAGCTCTGTTCTTAAGCCATTCCCAGCCAAACGATGTATTGTTGTTTTTGGAGACAAATATTCTAAAAAATCACAAACAGTGCTTATATATTCATCCTCTGACATAAATTCGATTCCGCCAGAGTTATATATTTCAGCTAATTTTGTTCCTTTTAAGGCACATAACATATGTATTTTTACTCCCTCTGGCTCTAAATTAGCAATTGTTTTTGCAGTTTCCATCATTTCGTCATATGTTTCAAACAAATTTAAGATAACATGAAGACATATATTTATTCCTTTATTCTTTGTTTTTTCATAAGCATCGAGAAAACACTTATAATTATGCCCTCTGTTTATCTTTAAAAGAGTTTTATCATGTACGGACTGTAAGCCGTACTCTATCCAGGTATAATAATCCGAAGTAAATGAAGATATAAGATTTAGCTTATCATCATCGATACAATCCGGCCTTGTACCAATTGAAAGCCCTATGATATCTGGATGAGTTAGAGCTGCACTATATATTTTTTCAAGTTCATTAACAGGTTTATAAGTATTCGAAAATGCTTGGAAATATGACATAAACTTTTGTGCCTTAAACCGCCGCTTCAAGTTTTCAGCCCCTACCCTAACCTGTTCTTCAATACTTAAATGATTTGAGTGGGCTTGCGAAAAACTTCCACCATCATCACAAAATATACACCCTGAACTTGATATTGTACCATCACGATTTGGGCAGGAAAATCCAGCATCAATAGTGATTTTATACACTTTTGCTCCAAATTTGTCCTTTAAATATTGGCTAAATTGATTGTATCTTTTTTCTTCCATTTTAAAGATTATAACCTGATGAAAAAAATAAATCATCTAGCAGTGATAATTAACAGCTTGCACAAAGCCGCAGAACCTATTCTAAGCCTAGTTCTTTTTTAAACCAGGTATAATCATATCTTCCTTTTGTTTGTTCTTCAATATTTTCTTTAAACAAATTCCACCATCTGTAAAAAGTTTCAGGCTCCTTCTTGAGACACTGTTTAGGCGTCATATTATTTAAAATCGGGATTTTACATTTTAAAGTATCTTTTAAATGTTTATCGTAAAATATTTTTAATACTTCAGCCTCAATTTCCGGCGAAATCTCCTCTTCCTCATCATCTTGCATATCAAACTCCGGGGGAACAACCTCTTCAATAACAGCCATTCCGATTAAATCTTTCAGGTTCTTTTTTAGTATATCTATTATTTTATTTGCAGCAGTCCCATATAAAATAAACACTTCTAGATAACTTTTTTCAATTGTAATATCCGCATAAATAATATAATCATTTTCAGTTAAGTCCGCTTTTTTAACTTTTCTAGAAGATTTACGCAGCATATGAAAAGACCAGGCATCTTCGTCTTCACAATATATGTTATATTCTCGTTTATTATGTAAAGAATCCAATATATCAGCGATTTTAGCTTTATTAACCTTCGGATTGTTAATTTTAAACCGGCATTTTACAGGACCAAACTCGTCATTATTTGCATTAACAACAGTCGGCTTTATCACAAACGGTTTAAATGCATAATAAAACAAATTTGGATAATGTTGATATAACACTTGTTTTATTTTATCGATTTCGGGCAAATTTTTGCCTTCAAAAGTCAAATTTGATTTTTTAAATTCTGGTACTATTATTTTTTTTATAACTTCTATATATTCGTCATCAATATGAATTACAACACCTATATAATAAAAATCTTCTCCATCACTTATAATGCTTGCAAGAACATGCTGCCCAACCATTTCAGCCTTGTTGCCTGCAGATTCTATAACCTTTATTTCATTTGTATTAAACAATATATCTTTTACAATAGAATACTGCCCTTCTTTAACATCTACAATCTCATATACAGAAAAATAAAGTTTTTTCAATTTATTACAAACATCAATATCATCTTTTGAAATTCGATGCTTAAAACGTTTTATAAAAGCATCCACTACATTAGTATCATCTGCATACTCTCTTGCCAAAAAGGTTAGCACAAAAAAAAACTGATAATTGACCTAATATATAATCTCCATGTCGGGCGATATTTTCATGTAGCTTTTCTTCAGAAATATCATTAAGTATATCAAAAAATTTAACAATTTCACTTTTATTTTGCTCAAATTTGTCAGCCCACTCTTTACGAGTACACATCTCCATAATCTTATACATATAGTTACACATTCTGACCATAAGTTGTTCTGCCATAATGACCCCTTATTACAGTAATATCTATTCTATTAAAAATAACACAAAAATTAGCATTTTACACGTATTCATTAAATCAGGTATCGACTAATAAATGTAAGATGCAGTAAATCTGCGATTTTGCGCCTTCAAAAAACTGTAAATTTTTGTAAATATCTGCAGAAATTTATGTGAATTATAGCAAAATAAAATTTTACAAGATTTGTTATAAACGTAGGATATATAAATAATTTTATTAACAAGGAGAAGGAAATGAAAATCAATCTTAATCCAGCTATGCCGCAGACAAACAATATTGCAAAATCTCAAAACAAGCGCAATAACAATATTTCTTTTCAACGCGGATTTGAAACAAAAGCTGCAGCTAAACATCTGAATATTGGTAAATATATTGCACTTGGCTTAGGAGGGGTATTACTAACAATCGGTGGTGCTAATTCATTCAAAATAGTTGATCCCGGAGAAAGAGGGATAAAAGTACGTCTTGGAAAAGTTTTGCCAGAAGTTTATGAAGAAGGTTTGCATTTCAAATGGCCTTTTATAGAATCAATTGAAACAGCAAATATAAAAACAAAAAAAATGCAATTGCAAACAAATGTTTACACAAAAGACATACAACAAGCAAAAGTAGACTATGCTATTAACTATAATTTACAACCTCAGAAAGTAAATAAACTCTATCAAGAAATCGGTCTGCGAGACTATGAAGATAAAATTATAACTCCAATAGTATTAGGTGCTATTAAAGATATTGTTGGCAAATGGAATGCACAAGATTTAATTGGAAACAGAGAAAAAGCAGCAACTGATATTTTAGAAAAACTCCAAAAACAACTACAAAACAATTACGTTACAGTAACAAATTTTGAAATAACAGATTTAAATTATTCTGACACATTCGAAAGAGCTATTGAAGAAAAAGTTACAGCCGAGCAAGAAGCTTTGAAGGCTAAAAATAAAACAGTTCAAATAGAAGAAGAAGCAAAACAAAAAATTATTGCAGCCGAGGCAGAAGCAAAGTCTATGGCAATAAGAGCAGAAGCCTTAAGTCAGAATAAATCTTTAGTTGAATATGAAGCAGTTCAAAAATGGGATGGTAAATTACCTCAATACATGATGGGAAATTCTGTACCATTTATTAACTTAAATCCGACAAAAACTAAATAGATAACAAGTATAAATCTCAAAATAAAAACATTATAAGTGCAGTGTTGCCAGATATTTTAGTTTGGCTCCACTGTGCTTATAATGATATTTCATAAATATAAGTGTTGCAGAGTAAGAGTTATTTTTAGGCAGGTATGCCCAACCGGCAAAACTAAATAAAAATCAAAGCTTGCAGCACTCCTCGCCCTGCGAGCGAGGATAGAATTTCAATACGAAACGTAAGTTGAGTATTAGAAATTCTTGGTGAGGGGGCAAACCTATTAGGTGAATATAAGAGATGATGTTTTCATTTGTATATCTGTTTTATTATTCATTATGCCGTGCAAAACAAGATAAAACTCTATGGAAAAATTTGGATAAAAGGTCAACAAGTCAATTAAATCTCACTATTAAAGGTATTAATTGTATTAGTCAAGAATTATATTATATTTTATTGCCTATATCAGCTGGTGTGAAAGGAAAGAAATTCTCTGATGAAATCCGTTGTAAAAATTCATTTTGAAAAATAAAATATTTGTGCTAATATAACTATATTGGCATGGAGAAGTGGCCGAGTAGGTTTAAGGCGGCACCCTGCTAAGGTGTTGTATGGGGTAACCTGTACCGAGGGTTC
>CALUSJ010000113.1 GCA_944323405.1 Candidatus Gastranaerophilales bacterium | reverse complement strand
AACCTAAACCTAAAATGCTCCCTTCACCCTTCACCCTTCACTCCTCACCCTTCACGCTTCGCCTATTCACTATTCACTAGTTACTACTCACCAGTCACTAATTCAATCAAAAAAATGAACAAATCTTAACCAAATATCGTTATAAATGATATAATGATTAGTAGTGTAGCATTAAGAATACTGAACAATTTGAAACGGAGGAAAAGATGAAAAAAACATTAATTTTGACAGCAGTATTAGGAATTATAGCTGGAACTGCTTCTATGGCTGTACAGGCTGTAAACACTGTTAACACTGAGCGAGGCTATATTTCTGTTAACACAAATGCTAATACTGAAGTTGCGCCGGATGTAGTTGAGATTTCGTTTGCCGTACAGACATCGGATTCAAAATCTATGCAAAAAGCTACTCAAATGAACAAAGAAATCTCCGACAGGGTATATTCTATATTGAGTTCTATGTTAAAACCTGCTGATGGAGATTATATTAAAACTGCTGATTTTAGTGCTTCTCCTATATATAGTTATTCAGGAAGCAAGCGTAATCTTGATAAATACGAGGTTTCTAACAGGGTTATTGTTCACACAAAATCAATAGATAAAGTCGGACAAATGATTGACAAAGCTATTGAAGCTGGTGCAACAAACGTAGATAATCTAACTTTCTCAGTCTCTAACTATGATTCGCAATGTAATGAGCTTTTAGGTATCGCAGCTAAAAAAGCTCAGACAAGAGCATCATATTTAGCTAAAAATTTAGCAACATCTATAGATGGAATCAGGACTTTTGATGCTAGCTGTAATGCTAATAATTATGGTTCACCAAGATTATATATGGCAAAAAACATGTTAGCTTCTGTTGCGGATTCAGAAGCGGCAGGAAGTGCGCCTACTACAATTTCTAAAGGTGTAGTAAAGATTAATGCAAATGTAAATGCGACTTTCTTTGTTAAGTAATATATTGTTTACCCGGGCAGTTTATGCTGTCCGGGTTTTATGGTAGTATAGGCTAATGAAAGATAAACACAGAGTTCTAAAAAAAATTATAAACAGTCTTAACGCTAATGATTATGATTCTGCCAGAAGGCTGATAGAAAGAGATTTAAAACGTTTTGGAGTAGACGAAGAATATTATTTTTATTTGGCGCTTATAACGGAAAATCTTGAAACAAAACGAGATTTATACTCTAAAGCAATAGATGCAAATCCAGGTTTTTTGGATGCATATATTAATAGAGGTTTAGTGAATAACGAGCTTCAGGATTATGAAGCATCCATCAAGGATTATGATAAAGCGATAGAGCTGGATTCTAAATGTGCACTTGCTTATAACAATCGTGGATATACCAAGTTTAAGCAGAAAGATTACGAAGGAGCGCTTAAGGACTATAACAAGGCGATTCTTCTTAATCCGAAGTTGAAGATGGCAATAGATAACAAAGCTAATTTGTTTTTGAACGTATGCCTTGAAGATGACAAAGATTTTAGTGAAAAATATTACTTAAGCTTAGGAATTACAGAGCTTAGAGAAGGGAATTTTGCGGATGCCATCCGTAATCTGGATGAAGTATTAAAATATAATCGAAATTATGAATTAGTCTATTTTTATAAAGGGATAGCATACCACGCTCTTAATAGGGAAAAAGAAGCGTATTCGAGTTATACAAAAGCAATAGAGATTAATAAAAAAATGGTTGATGCATATTATAATAGGGGGCAGCTCTTAATAAAAACCCGCCCGAAAGAAGCTGCTGATGATTTTGTATCAGCACTTGCGCTTGATAACAAGTTTATTGATGCGTATTATGCTCTCGCTGCTGTACAGAAAAAACTGGGATTGTACAGGGATGCAATAAAAAATCTGGATAAGATTATAGAGCTTGAACCAGAGGCTGTGAATGCAAAGGCTTTAAAAAAGCTTATATTGACAAAGTACTTAAAATAAATAAAGAGTTTGGGTTAAACCAGTTTTGATAGAAAAATATGGATATAGTATGCATAAATTATCCCAAAAATAGCACCAACAAACACTTGCAGAGGAGTATGCCCAAGAAGTTCTTTAAGCCTGCCTCCTGCTTCTTGCAGATCCTGTTTGTACAAGTCCATAATAATCTTATTTAAACAAGCAGCCTGCTTGCCGGCAGCACGTCTCACGCCGGCAGCGTCATACATTACAATAAATGCATACCCAAGGGCAATTGCAAACTCAATGGAATCAAATCCTCTGATTAATCCAACTGTGGTTGAAAGCCCCATTACTCCCGCAGAATGCGAGCTCGGCATGCCGCCAGTTGTTATTAAATGTCTCAAATCCAAACTGCGCTTCATTATAATATGTAAAATAAATTTAACCGTTTGGGCAAGTATAATTCCCGAAAAAGCAACAAATATTACTTCATAGCCTGTATTATATATCTGAGAAAAATTCATTAATTGCTCCCGATTCTTTGTGATAATTTGTCTAATATTTCTTTAAAAATATCTGACTTGTACTTGTCAATTATATCATAACATTCTTTTATATGATATCTGAATTTATTTTCGGCTTCTTCAAGTCCGTAAAGCGAAACATAGGTTAGCTTGCCGGAGTTTTTATCTTTTCCTGTTGTTTTCCCTAATTCTTCAAAAGACGATATTTCGTCCATAATATCATCATAAATCTGGAAAGCTAATCCAAACTTTTTGGCAAAATTATCGAATTTTTCAATTATAGTTTCATCAGCACATGCTGCAACGGCTCCTATTCTTACTGCCAGCCTGAACAATGCAGCGGTTTTATTAAGGTGAATAAAATCCAAAGTTTCTTTCGGTGATTTAACCAGCTTTCCGCCTTCTGATTCTATGTCGACAACCTGACCTGCAATTAAACCATATGCTCCTGCGAACTTTGTATATTCGTGCAGAATTCTTAAAATTTGCTCTGTAGTTAAGCCTTTTGATTTTTCTATAATAAGCTGCGGAGCAAATGTTAATAGAGCATCTCCGGCAAGCACAGCATTAGCTTCGCCAAACACCTTATGGTTAGAGGGTTTACCGCGCCTAAAGTCATCATTATCCATACAAGGCAAATCATCGTGAATAAGGCTTTGAACATGAAGCATTTCTATTGCACAGGCAGAAGGCATTGCATTATTTATATCGCCTCCGAGAATTCGGGTTGTTTCAAGGCACATAACCGGCCGCAAACGCTTTCCGGGAAGCATAAGCGTATATTTCATTGCTTTAAAAATATCTTCTGGATAAACTATAGCAATATATTCATCTAAATGTTTATCGATTAATTCAATCAGTTCTTTCATTTTCGATATCCTTATATATATTCTGTTTTAATGTATTTCTCGCACTTTGGCGCTTTTTGGTACTTATTTTAACAGCGGTTTTATTGTGTTTTTGTTTGTGAGTTGTTTCAATTTTCAATCCCTGATATTTAACTCTTTCTTTGTATTCCAAAGCTTCTACAACAAATTCTTTATAACTTAAGTATCTTGTATTATCAATACTATCAAGATTTTCTTTAACAGCACAGCCGGTTTCTGTAAGATGCAGGCAGCCGGGGAATTTGCAGAACTGTTTATATTTTGCAATCTCATCAAATAATAAGTCTACTTCGTTTGGCATTAAAAAATCAAATTTTAGGTTGCTGAACCCAGGAGTGTCAACGATTCTGGTGTTATCGTCAATAGATATAATTTCTGAGTGCCTTGTTGTATGCACACCTCGCAAGGTTTTTTCACTGACGTTTTTTGTTTTTAAATTAAGCGAAGGAGAAATTGCGTTTATAAGACTTGATTTGCCAACTCCTGATGAGCCGCAAAGAACAGATGTTTTTCCGCTTAAAATTTCTTTAAATTCATCAATACCATAGCCTTCAAGAGCTGAAGTAAATAAAATATCATATCCTAAAGGTTCATATATTGAAAAAACTTTCTCGATTATTTTGTCATTTTCTGACAAATCGTTTTTGTTGAAACATAAAACCGCATCAAGATTATAGTATTTTGCAAAAGCAATATAGCGGTTGAGTTGTGTAAAGCTGAGCTCAGGCTCTTTTACTGCCGATATAATAACAACTCTGTCTATATTAGCAACAGTAGGCCGGGGGATAAAATTCTTTCTTGGCAGAATTTTTTCAATAGCACCATCTTTAAACTCAACAAAGTCACCAACGAAAATTTTTTGTTTTTGTTTTTTTAAAACCTCACGAATCTTGCATTCGAAAATGATGTTATCCGAATTAATATAATAGAAATCAGAATGGATTTTAAAAATCTGCCCCTGTGCCATAATTATATTGTAACACCGAAAAAAATAGTGACTAGGGAGTAGTGAGTAGTGAGTAGTGAATAGGTGAAGCGTGAAGGGTGAGGGGTGAAGGGTGAAGGGAGCATTTTGGGTTTAGAGGGTGAGGGTAACGAGTGAATAGTGAGTAGTGACTAGTGACTAGTGAATAGGTAAATAAGGGGGTAGGGCAAGCAATGCCTGACTTTCTGTCATTGCGAGGACGATTAGGACGAAGCAATCCAGCCGATTATTAACTATTACATTTTTATCTAAAATACAGTAATATGTCATGGAGTGCCTGACAAAAACTAAAGGGTTTAAGAAGTGACTAGT
>CALUSJ010000112.1 GCA_944323405.1 Candidatus Gastranaerophilales bacterium | reverse complement strand
ATTTGCCTGATAATTATTATATTGGTTGATATTCGGATTAATTTGCGTCACAATAATGAACCTTCATAAACCTAACTATTTATATAAAAACATTATTGCAGAAAAAATTGCCTAAAATTTTAAATTTGATTATACAATGTAAATTTTCTTAACAAAAATATTTTGCGAGAAAAATAATATTTCCCGCAAAAATTCTGTAAATCGGCTGCACTATAGGCTAAAAAACATCTGTCTTAATTGGGTTTTTAAATTTCGTAATACTTCCCTGAAATAATAAGTTTACATCGCCTACCGGCCCGTTTCTGTGTTTTGCAACTATTATGGTTGCAGTACCTTTATTAGCAGCTTTTTCTGAAGCATCTTCATCTTCGTCTGCATTTTTATAATAATCTTCTCTATATATAAACATTACAATATCGGCATCTTGTTCAATAGAACCAGATTCTCTTAAGTCAGAAAGCATTGGGCGTTTATCGTTTCTGGATTCTACAGCACGTGACAATTGTGAAAGAGCAATAATAGGCACATTTAATTCTTTTGCCAAGATTTTTAACCCTCTTGAAATCCCTGAAATCTGCTGCATTCTGTCTTCTCTTCCAGTCCCTTCAATCAATTGCAGATAGTCAATAACTATCAATCCCAGATTTTTTTCAGACATAGCAAGCCGTCTGCATTTTGCCCTCAAATCCGTAATTGTACACCCTGCTGTATCGTCAATATAAATAGGCGCTTCTGAAATGTTGCTGGATGCAAGAGCAAGCTTTTCCCAATCCTTAGCCTGCAAATTACCTGTCTTAAGCCTTTGAGTATCAACCTCGGCCTCGGATGCTAACAAACGCTGTGCCAATTGTTTTTTGGACATTTCTAAAGAAAATACTGCAACTGGTTTTTCGGCTCTTAGTGCAACATTCTGAACTATATTTAATGCAAAAGCTGTTTTACCCATTGCAGGCCTTGCTGCAAGGATTATCAAATCCGATTTTTGCAGCCCGTTTGTTAAGCTGTCCAAATCATAAAACCCAGTAGGAACACCTGTTAAGCTTCCCTTATTATTACAACGCTCCTCCAGTTCAGAATAAGTATCATATATCAAATCTTTGATAGGAGAAAGCGAATTAGATGCCTTTTGCGAAGCTATATCAAATATAAGTTTTTCTGCCTGTTCTAAGGACTCTTCAATCGGGTTTAAATCATAGCCAGTTGCTACAATCTCAGAACCCGCATTAATCAATGAGCGTTTAATAGCCTTTTCCTGAACGATTTTAGCATAATACTCAACATTGGCTGTAGTAATAGTTTTGTAGCTCAAATCATTGATAAAAGCACGCCCGCCTACAACTTCCAGCTTTTGATTCATATTCAAAACATCTGAAACAGTAACAATATCGAGCTTGTCTTCGCTGTTGTATAATTCCAGCATTGCTTCATACACATGACGATGAGCCGGCTTATAAAAAGAATCGGGTTTTAGGATTTCAACAACCTTGTTCATACAATTAGGGTTAACAAGAATTGCTCCCAAAATAGCCTCTTCTGCATCAATATTTTGAGGCATAAGCTGGGATAAATCTTCCTGCTGCTTTTTCTTTTTAGATGTATATGAAGCCGTCATTAATACCTCCGATTAATTTAAGTTATTTACTGCCGTAACAACAATTTCAGCTGCTTCTTCCGGCTTAATGTTAGAAATTTCGCCGCTATTACGGTCTTTAAATTCAACAAGCCCTTCTGAAATGGTTTTTCCTACTGTTATCCGATACGGGAAACCTATTAAATCCGCATCTTTAAACTTAACCCCTGCACGCTCATCCCTATCATCAATAACAGCTTCAACCCCGTGTTTTTTCAGCGTTACATAAATATCGTTTGCAACCTTCATCTGGAGTTCGTCTTTAGTACTTACAGGAATAACAATTGCGTGATAAGGAGCAATGGCTAACGGCCATTTAATCCCGTGCTCGTCATAATGTGCTTCAACAGCAGCCGCAGCAGTTCTTGAAATCCCAATACCGTAACAGCCCATAATGTATGGTTTTGTCTTACCATCGATATCTGTATACACAGCATGCATTGGTTTTGAATACTTTGTTCCCAGTTGGAAAATATTCCCCACTTCTATTCCACGTGTAACCTTAAGAGGTTTACCGCAAACCGGGCACAACTCTCCTGCTTCTACAAGCCTTATATCCGCAATCGTCTCTGGAAGTTTTATTTCTACATCCCAATTATAGCCAACACCGTGTTTGTCTTTTTGGTTAACCCCAATTACAAAGTTTTTCATTTCTCTTACTGTTTCGTCTGCTATTACTGTTATTGGATACCCATTATATTCCTTCAAACCGTTCGGGCCGATAAATCCCTTTTCAGCTTCAAAACCGTTTACTCCCATCATTTCTTCGATTTCACCGGCCGTTGCAATTCTTATATCTACACCGCCAAAAGCATTCATAAGCTTTGTTTCTTCAACTGCCTTGTCGCCTCTTATTAAAGCTAAAACAGGCTTCTTATCAATAATATAGACAAGGGTTTTTACAATCAAAGACGCAGGAATATTTAAGAATTCACAAAGCTCTTCTATAGAATGAGTGTTCGGAGTATCAATGATTTCCGCCTGTTTAAAATCACCTGCAACTTTTGCTTCAGCAAGTTTTGAAACAGCATGGTTTGAGTTTGCCGAATAATCACAGCTTTCGCAGTAGAACACATCATTTTCTCCGGCATCTGTATCAGTAATTACCATAAACTCGTGGCTTACGCTCCCGCCGATTGCGCCTGAATCAGATTGAACCATTTTTGTATTAAGCCCGCATCTTTTGAAAATACGAGTATAAGCCTTTGCCATATTTTCGTATTCTTTTTCAAGCCCTTCTTGTGTCATATCAAAGCTATAAGCATCTTTCATAATGAATTCACGTCCTCTTAGAAGCCCAAAACGAGGTCTCACTTCATCACGAAATTTTGACTGAATTTGATAAAGATTCACTGGCAGCTGTTTGTATGACTTAAGCCCGTCTCTGGCAATAGCAGTAATAATCTCTTCGTGCGTAGGCCCCAGGCACATCTCACGATTATGCCTATCCTTAAGCCGCATTAATTCTTTACCATATACATCCCAGCGCCCAGACTCTTCCCATAATTCTTTTGGCTGTACAAAAGGCATCAGAAGCTCTTGAGCACCAGCAGAGTCCATTTCTTCTCTTACAATATTTTCAATCTTCTTTAAAACTCGCCACATTAGCGGTAAATAATTGTATACTCCACTCGTAAGCTTTCTTATAAAACCTGCTCTAACAAGCATTTTATGCGATATAACTTCTGCATCCGAAGGATACTCTCTTAAAGTTTGTACGAATAATTTTGACATTTTCATGATAATTGATTCCCCTTAGTTCTGATTTATACATAAAATCTTATCATAAATAGAACTCTTAAAAAACTTTATTTCATAAGTTTAAAGAAAAAACATAAATATTTTAACTATATATTATGAAATAAACTAGTGTAATTTTGAAGATAAATATAAAGACACCGATTTAGACTTGAAGTAATTTTATCAGCCAAAGCTCTTGGTGTGCTGAAGCAAAGATTTACCACACTCTATTTTTTAGCAGCGTTTGGTTGTCTAGTAACCTATCTTCATTACCATGAAAAATATCACCATCTGTGTACGCAATTTCCTTTTTACATAGATTAACTACATCAACTACATATTTGGCAACGTCAAATACTTTCTCAAAAAAACACATTGCTCTATAATCATCGCTCAAGAACCTACCGGCTTGCTTTGAAGAACGATTCATTAACAATGGCTCGAATTGCCAATTTTTAGGGTGAATTTCATATGAATCTTTTATTCCGGGATTAATATTTGAAACAATATAGTTATCACCTAATTGTTGAGCTAACATTTTTGAATTTTTTTCCGCAAAATACTCTTTCAAATTGGTTTGTGAGTAAATTCCATTGTCAGGTGGAAATACTTTATTAATAATTTCAGAAGCTGAACCTTTAGTAACATCTTTAATGATAGCGTTCATAGGACCAACTAATATATTTCTTGGAGAATATTTATTTAAAGTCCCAGAAAATAATTCATATGCCTTGGAACTTCCTAATTTATTTTGTAAATTGTGAAAATGTGCAGCATGGGAAAATTCATGAAGGTATGTTTGTAAAAAATGTCTTGTTTTCGGGTGAAACTCTTTTTGCCGTTCTTCAAGAAGATTTTGTTGTGCCAGATCACTAAATTCAGGCATTAAAGAGTTTATTGTAACTGTATCTGAATATGAATTATATGTACCTAATGTATCTGGGGAAATCGGTTCAAATTTAAAGTTTCTTGGCAACTTAAATCCTGCCTTATCCATAATCCCTACAACCTGTTCAACACACCAAGCTACAGTATTATTCCCTCTGAATTCTGCGTTTAGTCCATAGAAACTTTTCAATCTTTCCGCAATCTTTGCATAATCAAAGGGAGTCATACTTCTTACTGCATTGACTTCATATGATGTTAAACCTTTTTTAAAAGTGGTGTTTTGGGCTTCTATACAATAGATTTTCATAATAATTATCCTTATAATTTCTATAATTCATCGTTCAAAGACTTTGTTGTTTCTAAAAATAGAGAATACTGATTTACTTTTTTTTACAAGCCCATGTCCCATACTACTGCCTGTTCCATCATCTCTGTATTTTATAAATGAAAACCCTTTATCTCTTCCATTAGAAAAAACATCCACTTTAGAAACAATTTTTCCATCTTTATAAAACGTTCCTTTTAATTCATTATTAAAACAATCTTTATAAATTTGTTCTTCTAATTTTCCATTATTAAAAAGTTTTGTTTCTATCATCTCAAATCCAGTCTCACCCTTTTTTCCAGTGCTTCTCGTGAGACTTCCAGAAAATTTATTACCAAGTTTATCAAATAGTATATTATCCTTAAATACTAAGTTTTTTTCTTTTAATAAAGCTTCAAAAGTTTTTCTGGGAGGTTTTTTCTTTAAGATTGCTATTCCATATGCAGAAAGTCCTGCCAAACCAAGTAAAGAAACTGTCCCTGCGGCTTTTACAGCTTTTTCGCTTCCGCTATCTTTCTGTCCAGAGTTCTGGTTTCTTATATTGTTGGATTTAAAATTTGTACTTACATATAAAGGATTAATCGATAACTGCATATATTATCCCTCAGGCTGTATTTTATCACAATTATATCATTTTGTCAAGCATATGTCCTAGTTCAACACATATTAGACGAAGCAACCTTTTCTAAGAGTTTATAGTAATCTAGAACAGCTTATTGACAATAATACGAAATAATTATATAATGCACATGCAAAAAAAAGGTGTGTGTATGAGAATATTTAGTATTAATTATCCAACGGAGTATTGTGGTGGGAAAAAATTGGGATTCAAGGGTTCACCGCAGAGAATACCTTCTATGACTATTAAAAATTATCAAGATGCGCTCAAGTTTTGGGAGAATTTAAGATATGCTAAATACTTAGATGCCCATAATAACACTTATTACGACAAAACTATACGAGCTGATAATTATTCATTTTTAGACAAACTCACATCATATACTGACAAAGCCGGATTTGTGGAAAAATATTGCGAATTTACAAATTTCCCAAAGCTGCACTCGATTTGCAGCAAAATTAATTCGACATTTAAAACCTGTATCGACAAGCTTTCTAAAACTCTGAATGTTGAAGATGGTTATTCATCCAATTATGATATTATCGATTACGGTTATGATCCGATTTGTTCTTTAGGGCTCGAAAAAGCATTTCCTGGCAGCGATTTGGATAAGGGGTATGTAATTCTTAGGGGTACAAGCTTTAATTCGCCATATTTTGACAAAAAAATTGTAGACAATTTTAAAACCAAGCTTTGGGATGATTTGGATCAAAGAATTGTAAGCTTAAACCATAAGGATAATGATATAAGTGTTTACACCACAAATCAAGTAGAGGATACGCTCAGATACTTAGATAACAAGGTAGATGATCTTAAGCGTAAAACATTCACGAAAAAGCTGATGAGATTTGCACTGATTGCTGCCTCAATGACAAACATTTATACTATGCCTGCCGCCGCATTTTACTTGAAAAAATACTATTACGACAAATTTTTTTCAGTAGACCCTTATATCGGCGGAGAATTTAACAGAGATCTCGCAAAGATTATAAATGACAGAGAGAGGAGAGAAGAAGCCAAAAACTTTGCATTCTTTATAGAGACGGTTCGGGCAAATATGGAAAAAAGTTCTTATGGCAAAAATCATCCAATATTTTCAAAAATTAAAAACTCAGCCTTTGCCCAAAACTCAAATGTTACCCAAACAAACGCCTGGCAGAATAAAATAGATAACGGATATATGAAATCAAAACTAAGAAATAGAGAAAAGTTAGAATCGGATTTTTACTCAATGACCACTGATACAAAATACGACTTAATAAAAGATGTTATAAAATACGCAACTGATGATCAAAGCAGCAGATTTTCGGAATATTTTAAAAACGATGATGACATTGCCAACCGTTATGATAAATTATTACAAAGCCTAAAATAAAAGAAAGTATTACTCTATGAACAGCATTAATTTAACCAGACCAAATTTTTCAGCAGACAAAATAGTTTTTAAACAAACCCAAAACTCTCTCAGAGAAAAACAAACAAAAAAAAGTGCTTATATTGCAGGCACTTCAGGAATTGCTATTGCAGCTTTATCATTTTTAGCTTACAAGAATTACGCAAATATTTATAAAATGAGACTTGCAAAAGATTTAACAAAAGAGCTCGGACAAAAGATTACAACAAAACACTTGAAGTCTATAATGACTAAAAAAGAAATGCTGAAACTATTGCCCAAACTTAATGAACAGAACTATATCTTATCAAGAGAAAATCTAAAGAACGGAACCTTTTTAGCCGACCTGCACTCTCATTCTAATCACTCTGACGGAAGAATCAGCGTTGAAAATTTGCTAAACCAAGCAGCAGAATATGGAGACAGATTAAACAAAATAAACGGGAAAAAATTTATTTTTGCGCTCACGGATCACGATGGAATAGATGGCGTAAAAGAGGCTTTAAAAATCATTGTGAAAAACCCGGAAAAATATAAGAATATCAAATTTTTACCCGCTTCGGAAGTCAGTTTTATTTTCCCCTGTCAAAAAGATAGTGAAAGATTCAGGAGATTTCAGGATAATGTTCAAATGCCGGAAATGCTGGTTTATAACCTAAACCCGTTTTCCGAAAATACAAAAAATTTTTTTGAGAAAATTTATCAATCAAGAGAAGGGCAAATTTCAAAAGCAATAGATAACATGAATTCTTATTATAAAAATTCAAGTTTTTCCCGTCTGGAATATGAAAAATTTTTTCACTTTCCTAATAAAAAACTATGTTTTTTGAACCAGCATTGGAACCTCTGGAACTATATTCATACAAAATCAAGGGTCATAGAAATAGCTAAAGAGCAAAATAAAAACGCTGATGAACTATATGAAACTATTCTAAATGAATTAAAACAAGCGAAAAGAAGCATTAATCCATACAATTTAGATGAATACATTAAAAATAAAAATATACAAACAAAAAGCTGTATGATTAATGATGAAATCAAGAAAATGTTAGTCAAAACCATTTTTCCTCAAAAAGTTAGCGAAACAGAAGTAAGTTCGCAGCACGAAATTATGCTTAAAGATATAATAAATTACGCTAAAAAAGAGAATGCCATTTTAGGTTTTGCCCATCCCGGATTTACAATGCAGAACTTCAACAAAGACAAGTGTCTGAACGGTATGAAAGAGTTGATTAAACAAGGAGAAGGCCGAATTAAGTTTGCCGAGAAATTCCATCAAGCATACCCAATAGGAAAAGAAATCGAAGAAAATGAGTTAAGAGAATACAACGAAATATTGGATAAGTTAAAACTGATTAACATAGGCGGGCGTGATAATCATAAAGACGAATTCATTCCCAAAATATAAACTTTTGGTATGATTTTATGAATCTTTTGCCGCAGCAAAACAATTAATCAAAGTAAGCCAAATACGGCATTAACAACATCACCGACAGTTCTTATTTTCTTAAATTCACTCGGTGAAAGCTTTTTATCCGTAAATTTTTGCATCCGAACAGCAATATCCACAGCATCTATACTATCCAAATCCAAATCCTCAAAAAGGTTGGCTTCCAAAGTAATATCATTCTCATTGATTTCTAATTCCTCAATGAGAATATTCTTCACTGCTTCAAAAATCTCTTCTTTAGAATACTTATTTCCCATTGAGTTTGTCCTCTATATATTGGCTTAAAGTCTCAACAGAATAAAAATATTTCTTATTATCTTCTTTATCAGAATCCATTGAAATATTGTATTCACGCTTCAAAGCCATACCTAACTCCAAAGCATCTATTGAATCCAGCCCGAGTCCTTCTCCAAACAATGCTTCATCATCTTTTATATCATCAGGAGTTACGCCGTCAAGCTCCAACGATTTGATTATTAACTCTTTTAATTCATTCTTTCTATCCATACCGACATTATATCACAAACCATACAAAGATTTCTCAATTTCTTTAGTAATTTGTTTTTTTGTTACAATTTCGCTTTCTGATTTAAACTTATCTATCTCAATTTCTTTACACATTTCAAGCTCAAAAACCACCCTTTTTTCCCCAGCAGCATAAAACGGCTGGTTTATAAAAAGAAAATCCTCGCTTGAATAAAGTTTTATCGGGACTATATTCCTGCCCGTACTCATCGCAATCATAGCTGCCCCTTTTTTTATCTTAAGGTGCTCGTTTTTTCTATGTCTTATTCCTGTAGGAAAAATTATAAGATTAAATCCTTTATCAAGAATACGCTTGGATTTTTCTTCCAAATCCTCGATTTCTATATCATTAGGGATAAAAATACTGCTTATTATATTCTTTAAAATAGGGTTTGAAGCAAGTTCTTTTTTTACAAAGCATGTACTTTTGGGAATCAAAGACATCAATATCAAAATATCAATAAAGCTTGGATGAGTAGCCACAATTATTTTATTCTCAATCTTATCGAGTTTTTTTATATCTATCTCGATTAAACCAATTACCGTCAAAAGCCCTATGAAAAACTTCCACAAATATCGAACAATATCTGCGCACAATTCTTTCTTATTTTGGATAAAAGGAAAAACTAGGAAATTAACCAAGACAGAGCCGATGCCAAAAATTCCAAAACAAATTGTTGCAAGAAAGGAACGCCAATATTTCATTGCCCTATCCTTTCAAAAATCCCGAATTTTGTTTTGAAGAAATTAGATTTTCCGTCAAGAAAACCTGCAAACGCTTCCAATTCATTCGGGCAATCGGAGGGAGAAGGCTCAAAAGTACATTTTATTTTCCCCTCTGTTTTATTAACTATACAAGAAACTCCTGTGCCATCTGCGTAACAAAACAAAACATTGTTTTTATCTGCTAATACCGCTTTTACCAAGCCGGCAGAAACTGAGTTCTCTCCAGATGCAAGCGCATAATAAGGAATATTAATTTTCTTATAAAGTGTAAAAAATCCGGCCGCATAATTATGTACAGAGCCTGAAAACTGAGCTGGAGAAACTTCATTAAATTCCTGATATTGAGAAATTATACTCTTAAGCCGGGTAATTTCTCCATATGCAGATGAAAAAACAATCTCTTCAATATCAGAAGAAAAGATTCTATTCAATGCAGAAATTGCAACCTTATCCACCGGGCTAAGTTTTCTTCTTAAAAGAGGCGGAATATCTGAAACATCTATTTCATCACCAGATTTTATATAATAAAAATCGTTTATATAAAAAGTTGTTTTTTCCATGTTTAGATTATACAATAATCAAGTATGAAAATCACAAAGTATAACGCAATATGTAATCTAGGATTTAATATAGACGAAGTATTCAAAGGGGCAATAGAAGGCGACTCCAGCCATTTTGAGGTTTCAAAAAATTATATTTTAGAAAAAAACGTAAGAGTCGGAAGAATAAATATTCCGCTTCCAGAAATTAATGATGCAGATTATAACACACGCTGTAACAGGCTCTTGCTAGCCTGCATAGACCCCTTTGAACTCAACAAATACGATAAAAAAAGCCTAGCCGTTGTATGTGCTACAACAAATACGGGCGTAGAAGAGTATGAAACGAGCGATAATATAAAGCATGCCCAGATTGGGAATCCGGCAGAATTTATAGTGAAACATTTTAGTTTGCAAAATTATTATACAACCGTTTCAACAGCCTGCTCATCTGGTATAAAAGCGTTTATAATAGCACGGGAGCTGATTAATTCAGGTTATGCGGAAAGGGTTCTTGTAGCAGGCGTAGACGCTCTCACAAAATTCCCGTTATTTGGGTTTGACTCGCTTGAAGTTTTATCCCCTAATCCATCCATTCCTTTCAGCAAAAACAGGTGCGGGATTAATATAGGCGAAGGCGCCGGAGCTTTTATTGTTGAAAAGGATGCAAACAAAGGCATAAAAATCGCCGGACTCGGAGAAACAACGGACTGTTACCATGCAACAACCCCTGACCCGGCAGGAGTAGAGTCTGAAAAAGCTATAAGAGAAGCGCTTGGAGATGAAAACCCTTTGAATATAGATTACATTAACCTCCATGGCACAGGAACAACAGCAAACGATTTGATGGAAGGACGTGCAATATACAATGTTTTTAGCGATAAAGTCGTCTCAAGTTCAACAAAACCGCTTACGGGGCACTGTCTCGGGGCTGCCGCAAGCATAGAAACAGCCCTTTGCTGCAAGCTTCTGGATAGTAATATAAATCGAGTTTTCCCGCATATTTATGATAATGAATATGATTCAAACATCCCGCCCATTAATCTTGCTAAACCTAATAATGAAACAAAAAATCCGATAAAAAATTGTTTATGCACTTCATTTGGCTTTGGCGGTACTAATTGTGCAATTTATTTAAGAAAAACTAATTGACCCAGCTAAAGCTTGTTACATAATCTTCGCCATTGATATTGCCCTTTATTTCAGCAATAAATTTACGGTAGGCTTTGCTTGAAAGTTCGATTCCTGGGATTTTGTTTATTTTTTCAAGCACAACAGTATCTTTAGATAAATCAACTCCGGGTATTGCATTAAACAAGGTATTCAAAGATAGATTCCCAATCGGGCCAAACATCGTTGAAATTTTCTTTGATAAAAGCCCCAAAACTTCCATCTCCGCTTCAGCCGTTGAGAAATTCAGCTTCCCTGAAATATACAAACTCAAATCATCTCCGCTTGTCGAGATTTCTAAATTATCACTAACCCCGTCTTTGATTTTCATATCACCACGGATACTCGAAAATTCTCCAGTTTTCAAAGGGGTTATAATATCAACAATACTGTTTATCGATATTCCCGTAAATCCTCCTTTTATAAGATTTCCGGCTTTAAGCAAATACTCGAGAGAACCTAGTTTTGGCATCCTGCCATCGGAAACATTAAATCCCATATGCCCGTTCAAGGTTTTCATACAGTTACCAAAATTAGTCCCGTTGCAACTAAGGTTTATATCGCCCGTCAAATCTCCGTAAAGCTGATTATTCAAATCAAAAAGTGCAATAGATAAATCATTTGCATCAATATCTTTTGCTTTCAGCTTAATCCCTGTTTTGTTATTCAAAAGATTGTAATTGAACTTGCCGTCGAGAGTGCCGTTTGCAATATTAAACCTAAATTTTTCGACATTCAAAATTCCTTTTGAATTCAAAGACGCAGCTGCGGTAAATCGTTCTGCAATAAGGTTTCTCAAATGAATACTGTCAGCTTCCAGATTGAGCTTATTTATAACAACACTTGCAAGGTCAAAACCCTCAAAGCTTTCAAAAGTTTGGTAATTATCGACTTGAGAAAGTTTCAGCTTGTCTATAATATAGTTCAAGTCAAGCAGCTTAGTCTTTAACTCCGCTTCTTCTATATAATAAGGCGGTGTAAGTTTATTCTTCATAACCCCCTTGACCGTTATATCATTACCCAGAATTTCACCTATAGAAGAAAGTTCTACCGTTTTATCCTTAAATACTAATGTAATATTCTTCATTGTTGTATCCAAAAACGGGATATTTGTCTCAAAAATATGAAAACTCCCGCTCAATTTAGGATTAGATAAACTGCCATTGAACTTCAAATCCGAAGTAAACTGACCCTGCTTTATATTAGGCTTTCTGAAAATTATATTAAATATTCTGGCATCCGTTGGGTTCTGAGTTTTAATATACAGATTATCAAATACCAAATCATCCTTGAATACTTCAATTCCGCCTTTAGATTTAAGCATGTTTAACCTTGTATCATGCCCTCCTTGAGAAGAAATTATTTTGTCATAAGAAAACTCTTTTATCTTCAAAATATACTGCTTCAAAACTTTTGCATCCAATTTTAGATTAATTGCGTTTTCTACATCGCCAACTGTAGCTCCCAGATAATAAACCGTTGAATCCTTTGCCATATCTGCATTTGCTTTTACATCAAAGTTATTTAATACACCCTTTGCACGGAGAGAATAAACAATATCACCCTTAATCTTTATCGGATAAATCTGGTTTTTGTTTATGTATTTATCAATAAATTCTTGTTTAGGTTTTGAATTGAAATACAAGTCGAAATTTTGTTTTGAAAAAATATCATAAATTTCGCCATCAACGAGAATCGGCATCTCATCAGCAAGAAGATTAATCTTATTCAATCTCAGATTATTACTCCTCATAATAAGACTCCCATTAATAATTCTTATCGGAAGATTAAGCGGTACATATATAAACTCTATTCCGCCCAAATCCGTATAAGCATTGATTTTGCTATTATTGATTCGAGAATTAATATTTATTTTTTCACCCTTATTAAACTTAATAAGATTCAACTGCTTTCTCAATTCATCCGGCACAAACGGGTAATTGGAAAATATATTAATTAATGATAAGTCAAATGATTTTGCTTGAATATTTCCATTAATTTTAGGCTGTTTAGATGAAATATTTTCTGCCGCAAGATTTATATTAAATACGCTATCTTCCATTCCTCCCTTAATTTCATTAAGTTCTAATTTATCATTATCAAGCTTTATTTCTCCATTCGTTAGTTTTAATTTATTACTCTCAGAACAGCCCAGAATCTTGGCATTAAACTTAAGTTTGTTATATTCAATCTCATTAATTTTACCCTTGTATTTTGCGTCAACATTGAGATAAATATTACTCATATCATTCCTGAACTGTGCCGGCATAATATCGTTGATATTAAAATTAGGAAAATTAACCAAAAGCTCTGCTATTTTATTCTTAATAACAGCCTTCGCAGTTAGTTTTGATTTACCTATAAAAGAAGTTATATCGGCTTTTGCATCCAGCCCGTCAATCTCAAGCGTACCTTGAGTATTTTTTATTGTCACGCCCTGCATAGAAAAACTATTCCCAAGAAACTTCAGAGTTCCTTTGGTTGAAAAGTTTTTATTGTACTTCAAATCTTCAATATATTTTACGGCTCCGTAGACCTTTAAGTTTAAATCCGCCAAACCGCTGCAACTGTCGATTTCAGGAAGTATTTCATGAATCTCTGCTACCATGGTAGAGTTTTTTAAAGCTTTGTATAAATTTGAAATCTCCTGCCCTGAAGATTTCACATCAAAATCAAACTTTCCTTCCAAATTACATACACCATTTATTGCAAAAGGCCTACCGTTAACATTTCCTTTTTTTGTCGTGAAAACAGCATTTTTATCATTAAAACTCAAAACGGCTTCAGCATCTTTAAGAACTAAATCTTTCATTTCGTTAAAATAAGTTTCAACATTATAAAAGTTCAAAACACCCCATACATGCGGATTTTCACGATTACCTTTAACAATAATATCTATATTTCCCTTCCCCTTAACGTCCATAATCGGAACAGGGCCGATAACAAAATTAAGCACTTCGTGAATCGGCAGAATTTTTTCTTCAGCAAGCGCTAAATCAACATTCTTTGTACTCCATATTCTCATATCAGCATACTTAACGTTGTATAATTCTACCCCGCCCTTTACCCAGACTCTTTCCGGGCCGCCTGCTGGAACATTCACGTCATAATTAAGATATTTGCCGGTAAAATTAAGCTTTATTGTCGCAGTTCCGGCATTTTTTATCGGAGAATTCAGAATTACTTTATCTATAAAAACATCACCATTTATATTAGGTTCTTTTATATCACCTTTTATCGAAAAATTTCCAATAGTTCTCCCCCAAAACTTGTTCTGCTTAAGCTTGTATACATTGAATTCTTCAACAACAATCGGCGGTAAAAGTGCCGCTATATCTTCAACCTTGGATTCCAGAAGCTGAACATTTAAATTAAGCATAGTAAGCGGCGCTTCAAGATAGTTTGTAATCCTGCCGTCCATTGTCACATGGATGCCAGAAGAATTAATAGACACACTCTCAAAATCTATTAATTTACTCGTAAGATTAAACTGTGATTTTATATTTAATTTCTCAGGGAAAATCATAGATTTTGCTCTGTCTTTCATTATTACAGCACAATTATTCAAATCAGCATTAAGCCCGGATTTGTCAACATTAACATTTATTACGCCTTTTAATGCAGCAAAATCATTCGGCAAATACTGTTTTAAATAATCACCAAGCGGCGATAAATTCAGATTAGATATTTTAATATCCAGAGCACTCTTGTTTACATCATTGTTTCTTGGAAGAAATAGGTTAATTTTTGCACTAGATACAGAATTATTGATATCAACTTTGCTGTCATAGTTAATCTTTATATATCGGCCGTTACGCTTGTAAAAAATATCTTTTCCAGTATAAATGACAGGAGTTTTGATATTCTTCTGCCAAAAAGAAATCATAAACTCACCGAGCCGGATTTCGTCACATTTAATTTTTACATTTTTAAGATTTTTGAAAAAATCTCTGTCCAGCTCAACATTTTTCTCCAAATCCGTATTAACAATAATCCCATCCGCTTGAAATTTGTTTATATGTATTTTCCCAGATAGAAACGGAAATAGCCGAAACTTTAAATACGAATTGTTAACAATAGTATAATTGTTTGATTCTTTTTGCGTAATTTTTAATCGGCCGGCTTTTACAACTGCTGTTGGAAGTATGCTTAGTCTTAACTTTGGCTCATCCAGTTCTATAAGATAATTGGTTTTATTTGAAATAATATCACAAATCTTGGGCGCCGTTTCTGTAAAAATAAGCGGCAGCACTAATATCCAAAATGTATAAAAACATAAAATTATTATTATATATTTATTAAAAATTTTACTCATTATTCAATTATGTATATCATACCAATAAATCTTATAAGTAACAAGATGTAAATAATTGGCGGTTTAGTAAGCTTATGTTATAATTTTATCGTGAGAGATTTATTAAAAATATTAGTAGTTGGGATAGTTATGTTTTTTGCTCCGTATGCATATGCGGAACAGTACAAAGTGCTTGTCATCCCTGATAATATTGTGACAGAAAATTTAGCCATAGATTCTTTTATATTTAATAGCACAGCCGAATTTTTTGCCGGAGAGATTGCAAATATCCTTAATCAAACGGATTTTATAAGAGTTCCGACTGTAAGCGAAGAAAGAAACATCTTGAAAAGCAATCCATATGTAATGATATCTGCCAAAAACCTCACAAGCAGATTTAGAAATTCCTACAATATTGATTATGTTTCTCTAAAAAAAATCGCAGCCAAACTTCAGGCTCGCTACGCTTTGTTAATAACTTCGGCGATTGATTCCGAAAACTATATATTAAGAAGAACTCTTTGGGATTTTTTAAACATCCCCGGAGCTACAGTTGTTGACCCTGCTTACAAAATTAGTACTTATGCTGTTTTAGTTGATACACAAAATAATACCGTTTTATGGTCAAATACTTTTTATAAAACAATAAGTGTTGTAGAAAACCGTATTATAACAAGAGGCCCGTCTCCTCAGACAGAGCAGCTTCAAAAAATCCGTGATTATTCAAGAATGCTCTGCCCGGAAATAGCCCAGAATGTTCAACAGAAAGTTCTTCCATCAGAGGTTCTGGCAAAAGAAACCAATCAAATATATTATGATATGGGAAATTTTGACAACGTGTTTACTAAAAAGTACAGAAGATGGCATAAAGAAGGAAGCAAGGACTATGCTGCTGCAAAATCTAACGTGGATGCAAAAATAGATAGTGCAAAAGAAAAGATTAATGAAACAAAAGAGAACACAAAATCTAAATGGCAGCAATTTAAGGAAGACAGAGCAAAGCAAAAAGAAGAAAAAGCTCTAAAAAAACAGCAGGAAGCCGAAGCTAAAAAACTTGAATCAAAACTTGAGGTAAAAGCCGAGCCAGTTAAAATAGATATCCCAAAAACCAACGAAGACGGCATACTGGATATTAATTTCAAAAAACCTCAGCTTGAAGATCAAAGTCTGTATGAACCGCTTGATATCCAAAAAACTAAGAAAAACAATCTATATGGCGACTTTGACTCATCACGCCCGCCATTAAGAGATTATAACTAACAATAGATTAATCAGCCGCCGATATTTTCTAATAGAACTATAGCGTGAGCTTCAATCGCAAGTTTTTGTCCAACAGCATCAAGATGTTCTTTAGTTTTAGCTTTAATAGAAATATCAGTCTCATCAAGCCCGAGAATTGATGCAATAATTGATTTCATTTTAGGAATATAAGCCATCATTTTGGGCTCTTGCGCAATAATATTTGTATCAATATTACTAATCCAATACCCTTCTGCCTGAACTTTATCATAAACTTTTTTCAAAAGAGCTATGCTATCAGCACCTTTAAACCTGTCGTCAGTATCAGGGAATAAAGTTCCTATATCATCCATAGCAAGTGCACCTAAAAGCCCGTCAATAATGGCATGCACTAAAACATCCGCATCAGAATGCCCGAGCAGCCCTTTTTCATATGGGATTTTAACCCCGCCAATAACTAAATCCCGGCCTTCTACAAGCTCGTGAATATCATAACCCAAACCTATTCTATATTTTTGATCTGCCATAAAAACCTCGATAAATATAATATATATATTATATCACAATATTACAAGTATTATAAGCCTAACGCTTAAAAATTATAACAAATCAAAATTCCAGAGTACAAAAAACATTTTGCACATTTTATAATTCTAAGCCTTATTCAGGCTTAAACTCTTTTTTTGCTTCTGCTAAATTATACGTATCATTTATTTTAGCGTACATTGCAGCAGCAGCTGCTGCATTGCTTTTTTGTGTATAAGCAAGTACTGCATCAAACCCTTTTTTATTTATAGTACCATCAATATTTGCAGTATCAGGAACTGGAGATTTGCTGAGCATATCAGCCGCAAGAATACTTGAACCATATTCTGCAATATCAATTTTACCATCTTTATTAACATCTAAAGCTGCTGATGTGAAATTTGAATCCGGCGCAAATCTTTCATCTAATTCTTTCACGCTCATTTCATTAACTTTTCCCATTTCTTCGTAAGCAGCTCCCAATACAGCCATTTTATCTATTTGCCCTTTTTGAACCATATTTGGCATATATCTGTATTCAAATTCTAATGGAGGAAGAGCTTTTAGATACTCATCATTTTCTTTTAAAAACTGGTTGATTTTGTCGGTATTCCTGTCAACCGTATCAGAAGAGGCTCCAAGTTCCAAAATAGGTGCAGAAGTCATACTGTCTGACACAATTGGCTGCTCTAAATACGTATAATAATTCTCTACAGCATTTCTTCCATAACGCACAGAAGGATTTGTAACAGAATTATCATATTTTCCCTGCTTGCCGTCAATTTTTGCAATATTGCCAGAAACTTCAAATGTCATATTTTGTAACCTCCACACATTGTATATATTATTAAAAACTCCGAGTTAGAAATAATTGCGTCATTATTTACAAAAATTAACAATTCCTGTAATATAAAAAACAAAGGGGGATTTATGAAACTTTTACTCATCAATGGTGCAAACTTAAATATGCTTGGGATGCGTGAGCCTGATAAATACGGGAAAACTACACTGAAAGAAATAGAAACCAAAGTTATATCTAGAGGTAAAATGCTCGGAGTAACGGTCGATGTATTTCAAAGCAACCACGAAGGAGATATTGTAGATAAAATTCAAAAGCTAGCCAAAGAAGGATATGATGGGCTTATGATAAATGCAGGAGGTTTTACACATACGAGTATTGTAATACGTGATGCTATAGCAGCTGCAAACATACTTGCTGTAGAAATTCATATGACAAACATCCATGCACGTGAAGAATTCAGACATCATTCATACCTTTCTTCAGTATGTATAGGGCAGGTTGTCGGGTTTAAGGAAATGAGTTATATCCTTGCACTTGAAGGTTTGGTAGATTATTTAAAAACCAAAAAAGCTTGAATCAAATATCAAACTCACAAAGATTAATAATTAAAAAGTATTGCATTACTTTTGCCATACTCTTTATCATTTTGTGCTAACACAAAAAATATATTCCTTGGCTGCTATTCATTTTATTTTTATGTTATTCTATTATTAAACTAGCGAGGGATTATTAATTATGACAGAAACAAAGATAAAAATAGAAGATTTACCTACTGTTTATGATGCAAAATCTACAGAAGAGCAAATGTATAAATTCTGGGAAAACGGAGAGTATTTTAAAGCGGATGCTCATTCTAAGAAACCTCCGTTCACAATAGTAATCCCGCCGCCGAATGTCACAGGCGTCTTGCATATGGGCCACGCTCTTGACGGAACTTTGCAGGATATCTTAACCCGTTATCATAGAATGAGCGGATATGAAGCGCTTTGGGTTCCTGGAACAGACCACGCAGGTATTGCAACACAGGCTGTTGTTGAAAAAGAGCTTAGAAAAGAAGGACTTAGCCGGCACGACATCGGGCGTGAAGAATTTCTTAAACGTACCTGGAAATGGGCAAACGAGCACAAGTCCGCTATTTTAAATCAGTTTAAGCGTTTAGGAGCTTCTTTTGACCTCTCAAGAGAAAGATTTACTTTTGATAAAGGCTGTTCAGAAGCGGTTAAAGAGGTTTTTGTAACTCTATACAATAAAGGTTTAATCTATAAGGGAGCCTATATTGTAAACTGGTGCCCCCGCTGCCAGAGTGCGATTTCGGATATAGAAACCGAATACGAAACAGAACAAGGGCATTTGTGGGAAATTTCTTACCCGCTTGTGGGCGAACCGGGCGCTATAATCGTTGCAACAACGAGACCTGAGACAATGTTTGGTGATGTTGCAATAGCAGTTCATCCGAGTGATAAAAAATATTCTGAGCTAATCGGAAAAACTGTTATGATTCCGCTTAGCGGAAGAAGAATTCCGATTATTGCAGATGAATATGTTGATAAATCGTTTGGAACAGGTGCAGTAAAAATTACTCCGGCACATGACCCTAATGACTATGAAGTAGGTAAACGCCACAATTTCAGCCCGATATGGGTTATTGACGAAGAGGGCAAGATGAAGGCTTGTGCTGAAGTCCCGCCTGAATATCAGGGACTAGACAGGTATGAAGCAAGAAAGAAAATTGTTGATATGCTAAGCTACAACAATTTCCTTCTGCGTGTAAAAGACCACGAACACAATGTAGGAAAATGCCAGAGATGTAATACTACAATTGAGCCTCTGCTTTCCGAACAGTGGTTTGTGAAAATGGGCCCGCTAGCAAAAGAAGCAATTGCGGCGGTTAAAGACGGCAGAATTAAGTTTATTCCCGAAAGATGGGAAAAAAATTATTTAGGCTGGATGGAAAATATTCGTGACTGGTGTATTTCACGCCAATTATGGTGGGGGCATCAGATTCCTGCTTATTACCATAAAGTTACTGGAGAAATGGTTGTAGCAAAAGAAAATCCTGACCCTGAAAATTATGTTCAAGATTCCGACTGCCTGGATACCTGGTTCTCATCAGGGCTTTGGCCTTTTTCTACAATGGGATTTCCAAATTCTGAAACTGATGACTTTAAAAAATTCTATCCGACATCAGTTCTTGTAACAGGGTTTGATATTATATTCTTCTGGGTTGCAAGAATGATTACTATGGGGCTTGAGTTTACCGGCAAAGCACCGTTTTCGACAGTTTATATCCACGGGCTTATTCGTGACGAAAAAGGCCAAAAGATGTCTAAATCTAAGGGGAATACTATTGACCCGGTTCAGATTATCGATAAATACGGATGTGATGCTCTAAGATTTACTATGACATCACTTTGTACATACGGCGGTCAGGATATTAAGATTTCGGACGAAAGATTTGAGTACGGAAGAAATTTTGCTAACAAACTCTGGAACGCATCGAGGTTTGTACTTATGAACCTTGAAGGAGTTGATGATAAGCCGATTGATAAAGATAAGTTAACAATTGTTGATAAGTGGATTTTGAATCAGCTTAATGAAACAGCCAGAACGGTTAACAAGTATATGCAAGAATACAGAATCGGTGAGATTGCGCATACCCTTTATGATTTCTTTAGAAGCGAATACTGTGACTGGTATGTTGAGATTGCAAAAATCCAGCTTAAGGATGACGAGTTAAGAGCTAATACCCAAAGGGTTTTGAGATACGTTCTTGATATGTCGTTAAGAATGCTCCACCCGATTATGCCGCATATTACAGAGTATGTTTGGGGCTTAATCCCAGGAGAAAAAGAAACTTCGGCTATCGTAATTTCAAAATTCCCTGTATATGAGGAGGACTTAGCTTATCCGAAAGAAGCTGAAGAGATGAAACTTGTGTTTGACACTATTACATCTTTAAGAAATGTAAGACAAAGCTTTAATATTCCAACATCTGCTACTGTTGATGTAGAGATTAGAAGCGAAGGAAAAGAAAAAACCATTTTCAGAGAGATTGAATCGTATATCCGCCGTCTGGCAAAAGTTAATAATATAACCTATGCTCCGCTAGACGATCCGGCACCAGCACAATCTGCAACAGCCGTTGTCTCGACTTCTAAACTAATTGTTCCGCTTGCAGGTCTGATTGATTTAGAGGCAGAAATAAAGAGACAGGAAAAGAAGTTAGAAAAACTATCAAATGAAAAAAATTCACTTCTAGGACGTATGAAAAACGAGAAGTTTGTTGCAAATGCTCCTAAAGAACTCGTAGAACAAACAAATGCAAGAATAGAAGAAATCACTGTTCAAGAAGGCGTAATCGAGGAATTAATCAGGTCGCTGAAATAGTTAGTTGACTAGTGATTAGTGACTAGTGACTAGTGAGTAGTGAATAGGTGAAGGGTGAGGGGTGAAGCGTGAAGGGGTAAATAAGTGAATAGGTGAATAAGTTAATAAGCAAACAAAGTGGTGTCATTGCGAGGACGATTAGGACGAAGCAATCCAGCTGATTAATAACTATTACATTTTTATCTAAAATACAAAAATATTAGAGTTTAGGTGACTAGTGAATAGGTGAAGCGTGAAGCGTGAAGGGAGCATTTTAGGGGTTAGGTCAAGCAGTGTGGTGTCATTGCGAGGACGATTAGGACGAAGCAATCCAGCCGATTATTAACTATTACATTTTTATCTAAAATACAGTAATAGGTCATGGAGTGCCTGACAAAAACTAAAGGGTTTAAGAAGTGACTAGTGACTAGTGAATAGTGAATAGTGAATAGTGAATAAGTAAATAAGCAAACAAGGTTCAAAATAAGAATATTCTTTAACTTCTCCTAAACTTCTAAACCCCTAAACCCCTAAACTCTGCTAAGGCATAGCTCAAATACTACCTGACTTCCTGTCATTGCGAGGACGATTAGGACGAAGCAATCCAGCCGATTATTAACTATTACATTTTTATCTAAAATACAGTAATATGTCATGGAGTGCCTGACAAAAACTAAAGGGTTTAAGAAGTGACTAGT
>CALUSJ010000111.1 GCA_944323405.1 Candidatus Gastranaerophilales bacterium | reverse complement strand
TTGATGTAGTAAAATGCAATTTCTTTAATTATTGGTCACAGAAGAACAAAAAGAAAAAGAGCGGTCTTGTAAGCAAATGCGCTAAAAAACAACCTTTTTGTCCTAAGGATAACTTGAAGATTTTTACAGCACACGCAAGCATCTGGGCTGGGATATATAGAAAAAGCTTCTTAGATGAGAATAATATCCGTCTTTTAGAAACTGCAGGGGCATCTTATCAGGATATGAGTTTTATGTTCAAAGTTCTTGCAACGGTAGATAAAATGTATCTTCTTGATGAAGCCTTACTCTATTACAGACAGGATAACCCGAATTCATCAGTCAATAACCCTAAGAAAATGTATTGCGTTTGTGATGAATATGAAGAAATCGGGAAATTTCTGGACAATCATCCTGAAAAGAAAGAAATTTTCAATACCCAAAAGTTAATTAACCAATACCGTGCCTATTTGTGGAATTTGAGGCGTTTAAGCGGCGAGTTGAAACCTGAATTCTTAACCCGGTTTTCAACAGAGTTTCAGTTCTATTTTTATAAAGGCGAACTAAATAAAGAGTTTTTCAAATCAATCAAAAAGAAGGATTTGGAATTATTGGCAGAGAATAAGGATAAGTTTTTAAAGAATCTTGAGGGGAAATTCTCATTATTCGGAGGGCGGAAAAATGGCTAAGACAGTTATTTTAGCACATCGTGGCTGGTGGAAGGCTGAGAACGAGAAAAATACAAAATTAGCTTTTGAACGTGCTTTTGATAACGGTTTCGGGATTGAAACGGATCTAAGAGACATAAAAGGGGAAATTGTAATTTCTCACAATATGCCGCAGGGGAACGAAATGTCGTTTGAAGATTTACTTAAACTTCTTGACGGCAGAGATTTAACTCTTGCATTGAATATCAAAGCGGACGGTATGGCAGACGAGATTAAAAGACTGCTTGAAAAATACAAAGTTGCAAGTTATTTCACCTTTGATATGAGTATTCCTGAAATGGTTTATCAGCATAAAACAGGGCTCAATGTTTTTACAGGGCTTAGCGATATTGTGTCTGAGCCGATAATGTACGAGCAGGCAAAGGGTGTGTGGCTTGATTGTTTCAATTCTGATTGGTTCGGAGAAGCTGAAATTCAAAATATTTTAAATCAGGACAAAAAAGTTTGTATTGTCTCTCCTGATTTGCATAAAAGAGAATATAAAAGTGTGTGGGGAAAATATAAAAATATGAACGGGATAATGCTTTGCACTGATTATCCGCAGGAGGCAAAGGAGTATTTTAATGACAAAAATTAAGGCAGTAATATTTGATATGGACGGAGTCCTTATTGATGCAAAGGACTGGCATTATGAAGCCTTAAATCAGGCATTAGATTTGTTTGGCTACAAAATTTCAAGGTATGACCACCTTGTAACCTTTGATGGTCTGCCGACAAAGAAAAAATTAGAGATGCTCTCAATTGAAAAAGGCTTGCCGAAAGGTTTGCACAAATTTATCAATCACATGAAACAAATTTATACAATGGAACATGTTTATATGAAATGCAAACCGCTCTTTTGCCATCAGTATGCGTTATCAAAATTAAAAAATGAAGGCCATGGACTGGCACTTGCATCAAATTCTGTGAGAGTAACCATTGATATGATGATGGAAAAGGCGGATTTACAGAAATATCTTGATTTTACACTTTCAAATCAGGATGTAGCAAAATCAAAGCCTGATCCTGAAATTTACCAGACCGCAATAAAACGGTTCGGCTTAGAACCAGAAGAATGCCTTGTTGTTGAAGATAATCAAAACGGGATAAAAGCAGCTTTAGCAAGCGGAGCAAACCTTCTAAAAGTAGAAACTGTTAATGATGTAACTTATCAAAATATTAAAAACAGAATAAGAGAGGTTGAAGCAGAAAGTTCAAATCCAGTAACAGGAGGTGCCAGATAATGAATATATTGATTTTAATGGCAGGCTCTGAAAAAGATTTTACGGAGAAAGGTTATCCTAAATATCTGATTGAAATTCAAAATAAACCGATGATTCAGCGGACAATAGAACTTCTTGAAACAGTCGGGGATAACATTACCTGCATTATTAGAAAAGACGATCAGGAAAAATATTTTTTAGGGGATACTTTAAAAATTCTGTGTCCGAAATGTAAGATAATTGAAGTCGCTGGCGATACTAAAGGTGCTGTATGTTCTGCTCTGTTTGCGATTGATGAAATTAATAACGACGAAGAACTTTTATTGATAAACGGAAGTCAGTTGATAAAAACAGATATAAGTCCTGCAATAGAGGATTTTAGAAAAAGAAATCTTGATGGTGGAATTGTGACAATTAATGCAGTTCATCCAAAATACAGTTCGGTTTTGCTTGATGAAAATAATCTTGTTGTTCAGACAAGCGAAAAGCGCCCAATTTCAAATATGGCATCAACAGGCTGCTGTTACTTTAAAAAAGGTGCTGATTTTGTAGGTGCGGCTTTTGCAGTTATTGAAAAAGATGTAAATACTCAGGGGCAGTATTACATCAGTGCCACATTTAACGAGATGATTTTAAGCAATAGAAAAATCGGGATTTTTGAAATTCCGAAGAAAGATTATCTGACTTTTTCAAATTATCAGATGTATGAAAAATATTTGTCGAACAGGAGGGGCTATTAAATGAATATGATAAATATTGTAATACCAATGGCAGGGGCAGGTTCAAGATTTGCTAAAGCCGGATATGATAAACCAAAACCGTTTATTGACGTTTTAGGGAAGCCCATGATTTGTCATGTTCTGGACAACCTGAATATGCCGAATGCAAAGTTTATTCTGCTTGTAAGAGCCGAACACTTTGAAAAAGAACGAGAAACTATAAACTGGATTACAAAACATTATTATTCAGAGGTTGTTCTAATAGATAAATTAACAGAGGGAGCTGCCTGTACAGTATTGCACGCTCACCGTTTGATCAATAATGACACACCGCTTTTAATCGCAAATTCAGATCAGATTGTTGACATGAACATTGAAGATTATATTAACGACAGCGAGGAAAGAGGTTTAGACGGCTCTGTACTTTGTTTTGAAGATAATGACAAGAAATGGTCTTATGCAAAACTGGATGAAAACGGACTGATTACAGAAATCAGAGAAAAAGAAGTAATTTCAGAAAATGCGACCGTTGGAATTTATTATTTTAATAAAGGCAGAGATTTTGTCGAAAATGCAATCGATATGATTGTGAGAAATGAGCGTGTAAATAACGAATTTTATGTCGCCCCTGTCTATAACTACGCAATTAAAGAGGGCAAAAAGTTCGGGATTTATACAATTGATAAAACTCAAATGCACGGAACGGGCACGCCGGAAGATTTGGATAAGTATATAGAGATAAAACAAGAGGCTTTGGTTTAAATGAAAACTGCAAAACTGGAAGACATGATAAAAGGGTGGTTTGTTGGGAATTTTGAGCCGACGCTTTTGAAAACCAATGATGTAGAAGTTGCGGTAAAGAGCTATAACAAAGGCGATTATGAGGACAGACATTACCATAAAATCGCAACAGAGATTACCGTAATTACTCAAGGTAGGGTAAAAATGAATGGAGTTGAATACCAAAAAGGGGACATTGTTATAATAGAGCCTATGGAATCAACGGATTTTGAATGCTTAGAGGATGGCACGCAAAATGTGGTAGTTAAATATCCAGGAGCCAATAATGATAAGTATTTAGGGGAAGTGTAGAATATGAAAAAACATATTCCTAAAATAAGGAAGGTTAAGAATGTTACATAATATATATAAAAAAATAAAACATCATTTTTATGATTATGCTTGGGAAATGCCAAACTTAATTGTTATATCAGGACAGAAGTGTACATTGCATTGTAAAAATTGTTCAAATTTTTCACCTTATCACTCTTCACGACTGGATTTTTATAATGCAGATGATATTATTCAAGATTTGAAAAATATTATAAAAAGAATTAAATGTTTGTTGCACATACAATTACAAGGCGGAGATTTTTTTCTCCATCCAAATGCTTATAAGATTTTGAGTTATATTGCAAATGAAGATAAA
This sequence comes from Candidatus Gastranaerophilales bacterium, assembly GCA_944323405.1. Lineage (GTDB taxonomy): Bacteria > Cyanobacteriota > Vampirovibrionia > Gastranaerophilales > Gastranaerophilaceae > CAG-196. Next base: position 5,757 of record CALUSJ010000111.1, on the reverse strand, counting down.
ATTATGAATTGTACAATTGCAACTAATTGCATATTGTTACCTAAACAAGAATTATTGGACATAATAAAACAACAAAAGTTTTCTATAAGAATTTCTTATTATGGTGCTGCTAACGAGAAAAATAAAGACAAACTAGAGAAATTATTAATAGAAAATAAAATAAATTATAGATTTCATCATTATGCAAATCAAGATAATACTTGGTCTTATTGTGGAGGTGTAAAGACACCAAAGCAAACAAAGATTTCAACAATAGAAAATTATGAAAAATGTGGTTTTAAGGTATGTTTAACATTAGAAAATGGTATTATTTCCAGATGTTCAAGAGCAACTGTTGCTCATTTGGTTCAAAAATTTATCCCCGCTCCCAAAGATTTTGTTTATGTAAGAAATAAATTGTTTTCAGTACATGATTTGAAGAAGTTTTGGAATAATCGTAAATCATCAAAGGGAATAGTCACGGCTTGCTACTATTGTTATGGAACCTCGGGTGGAAAAATTATACCCGGAGAACAACTGACTAGATCAGAATATATTGAAATTAGGAAAAAGGTAAATGTGTAGATTGTTATTTACTAATATTGTAGATATTTCTAAAGAGATTTTTATTAAAGCGTTGTCATTAATGATAAATGGAGGTCCAGATGCGCCTCTGTGTTATAGATCTTTTAACAATTATAAATTTGGGCATAATAGGTTAAGTATTTTAGACTTAAATCCACGAAGTAATCAGCCATTTTTTAGTTCTGATGGGCGTTTTTTAATTATTTATAATGGTGAAGTTTATAATTATAAAGAATTGGCAAAAGAATATGGGATTTCATTAAAAACCAACTGTGATACTGAACTTATTTTAGAATTAAGTTTGAAAATAGGTTTTACAAATGCTATTACAAAATTTAACGGAATGTTTGCTTATGTTATTTTTGATACGTTAACAAAAGAAATTTTCGTTGCAAGAGATAGATTGGGGATTAAGCCATTATACATATATAATAATGGTGGTAAAATGATAATTTCATCTGAAATTAATGCTGTTTTGGAATTATTAAATAATAATATACAAATTGACGATATTGGATTACGACAGTATAAAAAACTTCGCACTTTTTTCAATGGACATACTATTTATAAGAATATAAAAATGTTTCCTGGCGGATGTTATATGAAAAATGGCACTATTGAAAAATATTGGGAATTACCGATTGGTTATCAAGCACCACCGAAAGACGAAGAGTTAAAATATTTAATTGAAAGCGCAGTACAATATAGAAAAATTGCAGATGTTCCATTAGGAAGTTATTTATCTGGCGGGCTTGATAGTACAATAATTGCAGCTTTAACCAAAGAGTTGCATACTTGGACAGTGGGTTTTGATTATAACAATGAATTTAAATGGGGGCGATTGGCTGCAGAGAAAATTAATTCAAATCATCACGAAATTGTTATTACAAATCAAGAATTTTTAGAAGATGCTCAATATATGATAATGAAAAGGAAAGAGCCACTTTCTGTTCCCAATGAAGTCTTGTTGTATAAAATGACTAAGGCTGTTAAGAAAGAAAATACGGTTGTACTATGTGGTGAAGGTGCTGATGAATTATTTTTTGGCTATGATAGAATTTTTAGATGGGCAAATTCAACTAATAAATTTGATTTGAAGGAATTTTCAAAACTATATGCTTATGGGAGTAATGAAGATTTTGAAATTGTTGAAAGTGTGATTTCACCTTTTTATAAATATGGGAAAACTATTAATATTATTGCAGCTTTTTTCCAAATCGCTCATCTCCATGGACTTCTAAGACGTATTGATAATTCGACAATGCTATGTTCGGTAGAAGCTAGGGTTCCATTTTGCGATCACAGATTGGTTGAAAGAATGGCTGGGGTTCCATTTGAATACAGGATGAAAGATGGAATAGTAAAAGCGCCTTTAAAACGAATTTATAAAAATTTAATTCCAAAAGAGATAATTAATAGAGAAAAGGTTGGTTTTCCAGTTGTATTATCAAATATTTTTAATGTTGAAAAAGAAAAAGCATTTGATAGCTGGTTTGATTTTAATATAAAAAAACAATTGGGAGGTATTAAATAATGTCTAAAATGGTTTTGGGTTATACATCGGGAGTTTATGATTTATTTCATATAGGGCATTTAAATTTATTAAAAAATGCAAAGGGTTTATGCGATAAATTAATTGTTGGTGTATCTGTTGACAAACTTGTTGAATATAAAAATAAGCGTTCTGTTATTCCATTTGAAGAAAGAATTGAAATAGTAAGAAACATAAAATATGTTGATGCAGTTATTCCGCAAGAGGAATTGGATAAGTTTAAAATGTGGGAAAAACTGCATTTTGATATTCTTTTTGTTGGAGATGACTGGTTTCAAACACCAAGCTGGCAGGAAATGGAAGAAAAGTTTAATAAAGTCAATGTAAGAGTTGTTTACTTCCCATATACAAAAGGTACAAGTTCAACTCTAATTAATCAAACATTAGAAAATTTGCGAAATCATCAATTGTAAGGATAGTATAATGAGTAATATACAGGAAAAAATTTGTTCTTTTTTATTAATCAGGGTTCCCTGGTTATTATGTTGCATTTCGTGTTTTATTCCCATACAAACTAATTTAATTATTTTTATATCATGGCCGGATAAAGGTGGAAATAGCAAGGCTCTTTATAATTTCATAAAAAATCAAAGAGATTGGGATTCAAAGTGGGTCATACATGAAAGAACAACTTATAATGTGGATAGTAAAAGTTTCTATAAATACTCATATAAAGCTCTTTTCTATTTGATGCGAGCAAAATACATATTTAACTCTAATAATGGTATAGAACGCTTTAATAAAATTGTAAAGAAAAATCAAAAATATGTTAACTTGTGGCATGGAATGCCATTGAAAACTATATATGCTCTTGATAAGAATAATTTTCAGACACTTGCAAAGCGTAGAGCAATGTCTAATACTTTATATCCCAAGCATGATATATGGTGTAGCACCTCGGAATTTTATCAGGTAGTATTAGCTTCTGCATTTCAAACTGATATTACGTATTTACCAATAACAGGACAGCCCAGAAATGATCTGTTGTTTGATAAAAGAAGTAGTAAAGAGCTTTTGGATAGTATTTATAATACAAATGGTTTTCATAGAGTTATATTATATGCTCCGACATATTGCAAAAATAGAGATAATATAAATGTAGATGATTTTAGGTTTATACAAATAGAAAATTGTGAACTAAATATTTTTAATGAATTTTTGGCAAATAGTGGATATTTATTATTTATTAAGATGCATCCTGCGGATGAAGATTTATATTTGAATAACATAAAGGCATATTCTAATATAAAGTTTATTCATCGTTTCGATTTGCAAAAACATAGTATTGATATAGATGAAATACTTGGTGCATTTGACATGCTAATAACGGATTATTCTTCTATATATATTGACTTTTTGTTAACAAATAAACCAATTATATTTATAAAAACCAATTATGACGAATATTTTGATAAAAGAGGGTGGATATTTGGTAATGAGTATGATTTCTTTTGTCCAGGTCCCAAGTGCAGTAGTTACAAAGAGTTAATTACAAGTATAAAAAAAGAATTTGAGAACGATACTTATTATTTTGAACGGGAAAAATTTAAAAATTTATTTCACAAATATCAGGACGGAAAAAGTTGTGAGCGAATTTATAAATTAATACAGGAGAAAGTATTATGATTGCTTCAAATGATATATCTGTAGTGGTTCAGGGGGCTGTTGACAGAGAAACAACAAAGAAATGTTTAAAAAGTATTAGAAAATACTTGCCGAGTGCTGAAATAATTTTGTCTACTTGGAAAAATTCTGAGGTAAACGGGTTGGATTATGATATTTTAATAGAAAATGAAGATCCGGGAGCTGTTATACACGATTTTGTTTATGGTGTTTACAATAATACTAATCGTCAGCTGGTTTCCACTCAAGAAGGACTTAAAGCCGCCAATAATAAATATATTTTAAAGTTGAGAACAGATTTTTATTTAAAAGGTAATCATTTTCTAAATTATTGGGATAAATTTCCTTGTACCAATAATAAATATAAAAAATTTAATCACAGAGTAATTGTATCGTCCGTTTATTCAAGAGAATATTCTGATGTAAATTCATCAGCACTACCATTCCATCCCTCTGATTTTTATTTCTTCGGCGAGGCTGAAGACATAAAAAAATATTTTTTGAATACAACTTTAATGCCTGATGCTGATTTAGCCAAATACAAGTATAAGTACGAGTATAATAAGCCCTATTTAACACCAACCATGCGATATAGTCCAGAACAATACTTCTGTCTGTGTTTCTTTCGTCAATTTATAAATATTGAATTTGATGACTGGACGGATTGGAATAATGAGAATATTGAGCTATCTAAAAATTTGCTTTTTAGTAATTTTATATTTTTAGGTATTCAAGAAGCAGAAATATATAGTGATAAACATGCATTAGCGATGGTGCAAGAATCCGAAATTTCTGGATTAATTACATATAAGCAATTTATAACAAAATATAAAAATTTTTATGACCAAAACTTTACAGAGAAAGATAGCTATACCTTAAAAGCAAAATTTAATAAACACTATACTAAAATGATTTTTCCGCTAAAGAAAATCTATAAGTGGTTTAATGAATTAATTTCAGTTATTTACTATGCAATAAAGTTGATTTTAAGGTTACTATTATGATAGAAAGCAAAGATATTTCATTTATTGTACAAGGTGCAATAAATAAGAAAGAAACTCCAAAGTGTTTAAAAAGTATTAGAAGATACTTGCCAGGAGCCGAGATTATTTTATCTACTTGGGAAGGGGCTGAGTTTGCAGGTCTAGATTATGATATACTTGTTTTAAATAAAGATCCGGGAGCGCAGCTTATTGAAATATTCAATAATATAAAAGTGTTTAATAACTTGAACCGTCAGCTTCTGTCTACTAAAAATGGGTTAAGACAAGCTTCTAGAAAATATGTGATGAAGCTTCGTAGTGATATGATTTTAACCTCGGATAAGTTTTTGGATTATTTTGATGAATTCCAAGTCCGCTCCAGTAATTACAAGCTTTTCGAAAGGAAATTGTTAACATCAGCACTTTTTTCTAGAATAAATATAAAATCAAGTAAATTTCACCCCATAAGTTATACACCTTTTCATATCTCGGATTGGTGTGTATTTGGTCTGCGCAAAGATGTAGAAACATATTTCTCGGATACCAAGCTTGTAGAAGAGCCTTATTTTACGGAATACTTTAATTTAGCAGAAAACAAAGATAAGAACACTCCTTTTGGGAATTCAAGATTTCGCTTTACACCCGAGCAATACCTCTGTTATTCTTGTTTTGCAAGGAATTTTGATGATATTTATATGGAAGATGCGGCAGATGTTACAGAAGATATCATGCAAAAATCAAGAGAATGTATCGCAAATAACTTCATTATTCTTCAATACAAGCAATCGGGGATTTATCTTCCTAAATACCCGTACAGCAAAAACGAGAAATTCTCCGGCGATCAGTATTTAGGACTGTATAATTTCTGGCGCTATGAAAACGAGTACAAAAAATATTGTGATAATTCTTACAAAATAACAACAAAAGATAAATTCTTTGAAAACGAAGAGCTTGCTTATGCAAAGCTTCGGATTTACAAGCACATACAAAAAGCTGCAAGCAGACAAACCCCGCTCTTCAAAAAACTTGAGCATA